>JAQBPL010000183.1 GCA_028287545.1 Vulcanimicrobiota bacterium
TATCGGTTCGCGCGGTACGTCGATGACAGTCATAACTTCTACGCCGCGCTCTCGTGGTGCTTGGAACACCGCGGCGATCCCGCGACCGGCGCGCGCCTCGCCGTTCTGCTCTCGGACTTTTTCGCACACGGATCGTTTCCGACGGCTCGGCACTGGTACGAACTCGCGCTAGAGCGCGTTGATCCGTCGGCGATGGAGTTGCGAGCGGACATCGAGCTCGAGCTCGAAGTATTCTCGCGCTTCACACCTTATACGGAACAACGGCTGGCAAGAATCCGCGCATTCGCGGAGGTCTACCGGGAGCTGCGCAGCCCGAAGCTGCGATACGCGCTCGGCTGGCTGGCGAACGCACTCTCGAAGATGGGCCGCGCCGCCGAAGCCCGCCGAGCCGCAGAGGAGTCGGTCGCAATCGCTCGCACTCTCGGCAATCCCGGCAATCTGGCGTGGGCGCTTCGCGTGTACGCGTTGGTCCTAACGCCGGCCGATCGCGCCGAGCGCGTTTCGGCGCTTCAGCAGAGCCTTCAGGTTCTTGGTCCGTCCGCGCCGGATGTCGACACCGCCACGGCGCTCTCGTTCATGGGCGTCGCCGAATTCGAAGGCGGCGATGTCGACGCGGCGCGTCGCTTCGCCCGTGAAGCACTGGAGATCTACGATCGGAACCCGGGTATGCACGGGCGGCTGCACGCTACCGCCATGGCGAATCTCGCTGGGTTTGACTTGCTCTCGGGCGACATAGAGTCGGGACGCGCCCTCGCGCTCGACGCGCTCATGCTAGCGTTCCGCATCGCCTCTGCAGCCCACCTGATTGGTGCGATCGATTGCCTCGCACTCGCGGCGGTGATCACAGGAGACCCAGATGGGGCGGCGCGCCTGGTCGGGTTCAGCGACGCGCGCCTCCCCGATGCGTCGCCACGCTTTCAACCACAACAGGCCGTTTACGAGCGCGCAACGCGCTTACTGGAACAACGGTATTCGCCCGACGAGATCGCGAGGCTCAAAGCGATCGGCGCATCGTGGGACGACCAGACGGCCGTTGAGGAGGCGCGGCAAGCTCGGGCCGCCGAGCGGCTCGGCTCATTGGTAACGAGCGAGCGCTCAAAGGCTCTGCCTGGCAATCGCTGACCGACGGGCCTGGTCCGGGAAGTCCGCGAGGGCAGCGAACGCGAGATCATTATCTGTCTTTCCGGGCAGCCCGTGGCGAAGCTCGTGCCGATCGCGGAGGCTCCGCGCCGGCAGCTCGGCGTCGATCGGGGGCGGATTACCATCGCACCGGACTTTGATGTGGTCAACCCGGAAATAACCGCGCTGTTCGAAGGGGCGTAGCGCGTGCGGTTGCTGCTCGACACGCACGCATTTCTGTGGGCCGCGGCGGATCCCGACGAATTGCGGCCCAATGCGCGCGCGGCGATAGAGGACAGCGCCAACGACGTGTTGGTCTCCGCCGGGGTTGCGTGGGAAATCAGCATCAAGGTCGCGCTCGGCAAGCTGACGGTGCCGGCGGATCCCGCGGTGTGGTTTCCAGCACGCGTCCGTTCTCTAGGGTTTCAAGCCTTAGATATCTCCGCGGCGCATGTCCTCGCCGTCGGCGGGTTGCCCGATGTGCACCGAGATCCATTCGATCGAATCATGATCGCGCAGGCGCAGATCGAAGGGCTCACATTGGTAACGCGCGATCCAGACAATCAGAAATACCCCATAAACATCCTGGAGGCTTAGGACAACGGACGCTCGCCGCGTCCTTGACGACGCGTAGGAGCCCGTTCGCACGGTCAGGAAGCCCGCGTACGTGGACGAGTTCATCGTCGCGCGCAATCCCGACCCCACGAGCAAGCTGCCGTTTCTGGTGCATCTACCGATCGACGGCGGCCTGTGGCTCAAGGTGAAAGACTCGTGGCCGCGCACGGCACGTGTGTACTGTCATCCCGTAGAGTCCGTCGATGTCGACGCGCTCGAGATCCTAGAGCGCGTCGGCGTCCGCGCGTGCGCGCGGCGTGGCGTCGCGATCGACCTTGTGCTCGAGCGTGGAGTCAACCGGCGCTCTCAATTCGTTACGACGACGGCACGCGGTCGCCGGATGGTCCTCTGGCAGACGCAAAAGGTTGCGACATCCGCGCGTCCCGGCGTTCGTATCCCGTCGGCGTCGACATCGCCTCTCTCAGTGATCTTCATCGACACGCGCGAACGCTACGGGTACACCTTCGCCGGTCATGCCGTCCGCGTCGAGCGCCGCGCGCTGCAGGCAGGCGATTACGCCGTCGCGATGGGTGACTCGTACGCCGCGGTCGAGCGCAAGCGAATGGACGACTTCGCAAACTCGCTCGTGAACGCGCAGCTAAGCTACACGATGGCGGAACTCGCTCTCTTGCCTGCGGCCGCAGTCGTCGTCGAAGGCACGTACTCGGCGTTGCTCCGACTACCGCACGCGCCGGCGGGATACTTGGCCGATCTCGCCGCGCGGCTTCAGGTGCGGTATCCGACGGTGCCGATCGTCTACGTGGAGTCGCGCAAGCTCGGGCAAGAGTGGTCGTATCGTTTCTTCAAGGCCGCCCTTGCACGCGATCTAACGCCGGAACTGGAGATGCGACCGCAGCCGCCGCCCGACGAGCCGCCCCCAGCACGCCGTCGGCGATCGCCGAACCGTCAGAGCGCGGCGGAGACGAACCTACGGGAAAAGGCGCGGTTAGGAAGATCCAGCCAAGTTCATACTGGGAGCGAGATAGAGTGACTGACAAGCAGGTCTGGTTTGTTACGGGAGCCGGGCGCGGCATGGGCGTCGATTTCGCCAAGGCGGCCCTGGCGGCGGGGCACGCCGTCGTCGCCACCGGGCGCAGCCCCGAGCGAGTCAGGTCGGCACTCGGGGCGCATGACGATCTCCTGATTGTCAAGCTCGATGTCACCAATCTCGACGAGTCCAAAGACGCCGCGCGTGCCGCCGTCGAACGGTTCGGCAGAATCGACGTCCTCATCAACAATGCGGGCAGTTTCTACGCCGGGTTCTTCGAAGAGATCACCCCTGAGGATTTCCGGGCGCAGATCGAAGCCACGCTGTTCGGCCCGACGAACGTCACCCGCGCCGTCCTACCGGTCATGCGCGCCCAACGCTCCGGTCTCGTCGTGGCGATCTCCTCGACTGCAGGCATCGTCGGCCAAGAATTTTGCACCGCGTATGCCGCTTCCAAGTTCGGGATCGAGGGCTGGATCGAGTCGCTGGCCCCCGAGGTCGAGCCCTTCGGCATTCGCACCATGCTCGTCGAGCCCGGCTTCTTCCGCACTGAGTTGCTCACGCCTGAGTCGACGAAGTACGCAAAGCCGTCGATCGACGACTACGCCGAGCGCACAGCGCAGACCGTTGCTGCCTGGAACAGCATGAACGGCCGGCAGGGCGGGGACCCAGCAAAACTCGCGAAAGCGCTGATCCAACTCGCGAGCCAGCACGAGCCGCCGCTCCGCTTCGTGGCCGGCGCCGACGCCATGGCGGCCGTTGAGAAAAAGGCCAAGGATTTGCTCGCCCAGGTGGACGCCGCTCGCGAATTGTCCAGCAATCTCGCGCTCGACGATGCCTGATTCACCGCCCGAGGGCTTCGAAAATTGCCGGATTCTATTGCGGCGGCTCGAAAGCACGGTTATACGGGGAATCCCGGCTTAACTCAGTCCAGTCTCTAAAGGTGGTGGTATGCGAACCGCTCGTTGCTCATGCGGAAGCGTAGAAATCGACGCTTTAGGTACTCCCATTACGAGCGTCGCCTGCTATTGCGATACTTGCCAAGAAGGCTCCCGGCAGATCGAGGCATTGACGAACGCTGTTCCAGTTCTTGGTCCAGATGGTGGAACCGCCTATATTCTCTATCGTAAAGATCGCATAAAATACTCAAAGGGTGCCGAGCTTCTAAAAGGCTATAAGGTCGAGGAGAAATCGACAACGAGCCGAGTTGTTGCTACCTGCTGCAATTCGGCCATGGTAATGCGATTCGATGATGCAAAGCACTGGGTACCCGTATATCGAGCGCGATTTCAGGGCGACATACCTCCCTTGCAATGGCGTATTTGTACGAAATTCAAGCCCGAGAATGCCGAGGTCCCGACGGATGTTCCAAGTTCCCTGATGTACCCCGCCGGATTTATGTGGAAGCTCCTGGCCTCAAAAGTTTCAATGCTGTTTAGCAGATAAGTGAAGCTGTCCCCATTTCGTGGAGAGCTGTTGATCGTGTCCCCGGGCGTGGTGTATGAGACTGGTCGCCTAGAATAGATGGCGGCCATCGTGGCTCTTGGCGAAGGTTGTTTTTGCACAAACACTTTCCGCGAAGGGACACCACGATGGCCAAGGTCAGTATGGCACTCGCCGAGCTCGTTGAGAAGGGGGCGCAGGACCAAGCCGAACGCGAACTGTTCGATCACGTCGCCGAACGTCTCATGGAGTTGGGCCGGCTCCTTACAAGTTGCCGCAAGATACGATAACGCCCAGTGCCTTGTCCGACTTGCTGATGGTGATCGACGCGTGCGTCGCGTGCAGCTGCGCGATCGTGAAACCCGAGACGGGCATCGTTCCGAGAGTTCCACGGGTGACCATGCCGAGATCGCGCAGGATCGGCCTGTTCGAACCGCACCTGCCTGTGCGCAGGTGCGAAGGCTCGAGCACCGTGGGCGGCTCGTTTGCGACGGTCCCGGAGATGACGATTTGGGGCCCGATTTGCCGCATGATCACGCGGCCCGATTGACCGGACCCGCCGACGGCGCTCAGATTGACGAACACGGGCGCGAAGCTGTCGCCCTTCGTGCCCGCGGACGCGGAGATCGTCGATACGAGAAGGAGCGATGCGACGATCGCGAGGGACGAAAGCACTTTGCTCATGGATGAACCTCAGCGGCGTTGGGGTAGATCGGGCCGATAACGAGCATTTTGGACGGGTCGGCAGGCGTCGTCCAGAGACAGCGCTACTTGTGCGAGCTACTCGTGCTAACTGCCTCCCTCCATTGCCCCCGTTGGGTACCACGCGCGGACGATCTCGTGGCGCAACGTCGCTCCGGTGCGCGCCACGGGCAAGGCCCCGCTGAAGGTAGCCGCTGTCGGCGAGTAAGGGTCCCGTGCGAACCGCCGATCACACCATCATGAGACTTTTGCTCGGCGTCGCGACAGCGATGCTGCTCGCGGCTGCACCCGCGGCGGCCACGCCGCCGGGGGTCGTCAACGATGCGGGCCGCCCCAGCAGCGTAACCGTCACCGACGCCTTCTTCTCACACGGATCCGAGTACGGCGTACCGATCGACATTGTCTGCATCGGGTTCGTGCAGAACGGGCCAAAGACGGCGAAGCAGGTGGGGTTGAGCCTCGCGTACGTGGACGCACAGGGTATCGTGATCGGCGTGGAGTTGTTGTATGCGCGCGGGACATTCCGCTCGGGTCTGCGAGCGGGCGGCTCGATGGGCCGTCCGGTCGACAATCCCTTCAACAATGGCAACTGCCACAAGTCGCTACACGAAGGCCGAGCCTTCACGTCGTCGTTCATGTACCGCCCTAGCGGCGTTCGGGACGCCATCGCGGTGGCGGGAATCGTTGCGTCAGCGCGCGAGGTCGTCTACGAGGACGGCAGCGCCTTCCGCACCGACGACGTGCCGAAGACGGGCGACAAGCTCCCGTTCGCGATCCCGCCGCCGGCCGCAGGTGTTCCCTTCGGAGGCCCGCTCTACTCGGTTTCGACCGGCGTAACGGTGCCCTTCGCGGTGCGCGACATCGTACCGTACGGCAACCGCGGCGACATCTGCTACACGCTCCAGAACGGGGCCAAGGAAGCGACGCTCGCGCGGATCGCGCTCGTGAAACTCGGCCGGGACGGTAACGTGATCGATGTTGACGAGAGTCAGTCTACCGGCCGTTTCGCCGCCGGCTCGATGGGCAACGAAATCTGCGCGCGCGTCAAGGGTCGCGACGTCGGGGACGAGTTTTTCGCAGAGACCGTGGCAGGGCGCGTCGCGGTCGGTCGCGTGATCGCGGTTCCGCTCCGCGAAGAGTTCGTGGATGGCACCGTCTGGGACAACCCGCGCCCGCCACGTGCCGGAGAACTCGGCGGGCCGTTCCTGTAGCGGATATTTCCCATGGCGGGCTCGGGATTTCCGTTTGGCGCGCTAGCGTACGTCGAAAGCGGCCGTGCGAGAGGCAAGGTCGTCGTCAAGGTGAGGTAGGGTCAGCGCCCGTCCGTTGACGCGGCGTCGCTCGCTTCCATCTCAGCGATGCGGCGTGCCAAGCGGGCACGGTCTACGATTCTGCGCTCGTGCAAACCCTCCCCGATTTCGTGCTCGAAGTCCGTCGCGCGCACCGAAAACGATATGCGTGTTCCGTCTACCGCTCTCACTTCTGCTTC
>JAQBPL010000186.1 GCA_028287545.1 Vulcanimicrobiota bacterium
ACCGGTTTGAGCGCGCGCACGGGGCGTAGTGCCGCGCGGAGATGTCGGATCAAGCCCGCACAGACAAACGTCTTCCCGATTTCCGTTCCGGTGCCGGTGACGAAGAACGCAGGCATTCTAGGCGGCAACAACGCGGCGCATTGCGTCGGCGAGCGCGTCGACGTCGCCTTCGGCGTGTCCGGAGCTGAAGGTCACGCGCAAGCGCGCCGTCCCCGCCGGAACCGTCGGCGGGCGAATCGCGACGACCAGGAAGCCGTCCTCCTCCAGACGCTGCTGCGCCGCGAGGGCGCTGCGCGCGTCGCCGACGACCAGCGGAACGATCGCGCTAGCGGACTCGGGGAGCGCCAGGCGTGCCGAGAAACGCCGTGCGAGCGCGGCCGGGCGCGCGACCAACTCGGTGTCGCGCACGATGAGGTCGAGCGCCGCGATCGCGGCCGCGACCGTCGCCGGCGGCAGGGTCGTCGAGTACACGAACGAGCGCGCGCGGTTCTTGATCAGCTCGATGACGGCGCGGGAGGCGCACAAGTAGCCGCCGTAACTTCCGACGGCCTTGGAGAGCGTGCCCATCTGCAGCGGGACGTGCGCCTTCGTTTCGTGCGCAAACACCGATCCGCGCCCGCCGCCTACGACGCCGAGGCCATGCGCGTCGTCGCACAGCAGCCAGGCGTCGAAGTCGGCCGCAACCGACGCGAGCGCCGGAAGCGGCGCGAGATCGCCGTCCATGGAGAAGACGCCTTCGGTGAGCACGAGCACGCGCGCGTGAGCGGCCCGGTGCTCGCGCAGCAGACGCGCGAGATCGTCGACGTCGTTGTGCCGATAGACGTGCGTCGTCGCCCCGCTCAGCCGGGCTCCGGACCACATCGAGGCGTGGGCCAGTTGGTCCACCAGCACGAGATCGTCGCGTCCGCACAGCGCGCCGGCGATGCCCGCATTGGCAAGATACCCCGAGCCGAAAACGCAAGCGGCTTCCGTGCCCTTGAGCGTCGCAAGACGCGCTTCGAGTTCTGCGTAGAGCGGATGATTGCCCGTCATCAGGTACGAAGCGCCGCCGCCTGTCCCGTACCGCTCGATCGCCGCGGCCGCTGCCGCGCAGACCGCAGGATGCACGCTCAATTGCAAGTAGTCGTTCGAGGAGAACGAAAGCAAACGCCGGCCGTTGCGCATGATCCACATCCCGTCGCTGCGATCCGTCACGTGCGAAGAGCGACGCAGATCACGGCCCGCGAGCTCCGCGAGCTTCTCCGTTGCGTAGCCCTCCAGGCTTTTTATACTCGCCGTCTGCTCAGGAGCTGACCCGATCATCATGTCACAACTGTTGTACCACACACGTGAGCTCGCGCAATTTGCCGAGTGGGGCGTTCCGCGCCACGACTGGACGCGCGAAGAAGTGCGCGCGCTCTTCGCGCTGCCCCTGCCGGAGCTGATCTTCCGCGCACAGCTCGCGCACCGGGCGTCGTTCGCACCGGACGTCGTACAGATCTCGACGCTGCTCTCGATCAAGACCGGCGGGTGTCCGGAAGACTGCGCCTATTGCCCGCAGAGCGCGCGCTACGACACCGCGCTTCCCGCGACCGGTCTGCTCGATGTGGAAACGGTGCTTGCCGCGGCGCAAGATGCGAAGGACGCCGGAGCGACGCGGTTCTGCATGGGCGCCGCGTGGCGCTCGCCGCGCGATCGCGATCTCGAGCGCGTCTGCGCGCTGGTCGAAGGCGTGAAGGGACTCGGCCTGGAGACGTGCGTGACGCTCGGAATGCTCACCGCCTCGCAGTCGCAGCGGCTCAAGGCCGCGGGACTCGACTACTACAACCACAATCTCGATACGTCGCCCGAATTCTACGGCAACGTCATCAGCACGCGCACGTACGACGACCGGCTGCAGACGCTCGCGCACGTGCGGGACGCGGGGATCAACGTTTGCTGCGGCGGGATCGTCGGACTCGGCGAATCTTCCGAGGACCGCGTCGGGATGATCGCAACGCTTGCGACGCTGCCGCAGCATCCCGAGAGCGTGCCGATCAATCTTCTCGTGCGCGTGGAGGGCACGCCGTTGGCCGGGAACGACGATCTCGATCCGATCGAGTTCGTCCGCACGATCGCGGCGGCGCGCATCACGATGCCGAAATCCGTCGTGCGCCTCTCCGCGGGCCGCGAGCAGATGAGCGACGAGCTGCAGGCGCTGTGCTTTCTCGCCGGTGCGAACTCAATTTTCGCGGGTCCGAAACTCCTCACGACGCCCAATCCCGAACCGGACGACGACGCGCGTCTCTTCGCGCGGCTGGGGATGACGGCGCTCGCGACGTGACGCTCACCGCTTCGAGCGCCGACTGGTTCGAGCGCGGATTCCCCCATCTGTGGATGCCGTACGCGCAGATGAAGACGAGCGCGCCGCCGCTCGCGGTGCGGGAGACGCGCGGAAGTCGCATCGTGCTCGAAGACGGACGCGAGCTCGTCGACGGGATCGCGTCGTGGTGGACCGCGGCGCACGGCTACAACCACCCGCACATCGCGCAGGCGGTTCGGCGTCAGCTCGAGCTCATGCCGCACGTGATGTTCGGCGGGCTGGTCCATCAGCCGGCGGCCGACCTCGCGGGCCGGCTCGCGGCGCTCCTCCCCGGCGATCTCGAGCGCGTGTTCTTCTCGGAGTCCGGCTCCGTCTCGGTTGAAATCGCGATGAAGATCGCCGTCCAGTATTGGCTCAACCGGGGTTTCCGCGGCCGTACGCGCTTTCTGGCGTTCAAGGCCGGCTACCACGGCGACACGTTCGCGACGATGTCGGTGTGTGACCCCCAGATCGGGATGCACGCGCAATTCAGCGGCGCGCTGCTGCAGCAGCCGATCGCCGAGCTGCCGACCGACGAAGAGCAATCGTCCGCGTTCGAGACGCTTCTCGCCCGTGAGGCCCCGTCGCTCGCGGCCATTCTCGTGGAGCCGCTCGTTCAAGGAGCAGGCGGGATGCGTTTTCACGAACCCGCCGTTCTGCAGCGCCTGCGGCTGCTCGCGGACCGCTACGACGTGCTCTTGATCTTCGATGAGATCTTCACCGGCTTCGGGCGCACCGGGACGTTGTTCGCGTGCGAGCAGGCCGCCGTCGTGCCGGACATCATCACGCTCTCGAAAGCGCTCACCGGCGGCACGCTTCCGCTCGCGGCGACCGTCGCCCGCCGCGGCATTTTCGAGGCGTTCTGGGCCGACGATCCCTCGCACGCGCTGATGCACGGTCCGACCTACATGGGGAACGCGCTGGCCTGCGCGGCCGCAAACGCCTCGCTCGATCTCTTCGCACAGGAGCCGCGGCTCGCGCAGGTTGCCCGCATCTCCGACGGCCTGCACGCGCTCGAGGCGTGTCGCGAGATTCCGGGTGTGCGCGACGTGCGCGTGCTCGGTGCGCTCGGCGTCGTCGAGCTCGATCGGATCGACGACCTCGGTGCGCTCAAAGCGCAGTTGATCGACGCGGGCGTGTGGGTGCGGCCGTTTGGCAACGTCGTCTACCTCGCGCCGGCGTTCACGATCGATCCCGATGACCTCGCCTTCCTTACCGGCGCGGTCGTGCGGGTCGTCGAACGCTTGTTCGGCTAGAACGAGCGCCCCTGCGGGCAAACGGCGCCGAACGGCGAAGCCGACGGGTCGACCGTGACTCCGATCAGCGCGCCGCGCGGCACCCAAGACGTCTACCCACCCGAATCCGCCCGGTGGAACCGCTTCGAGAGCGATTGCCGCGACATCGCGCACCGCTTCGGCTACGGCGACATCCGCACGCCGATCTTCGAGGCGACCGAGCTCTTCGAGCGCGGCGTGGGCGAGACGACCGACATCGTCGAGAAAGAGATGTACACCTTCGTCGACAAGGGCGGCCGCCGCATGACGCTCCGCCCGGAGCTCACGGCGGGTGCGGTGCGCGCGGTGCTGCAGCACAACTTGCTCGCGCACGGGGCGCAGCGGCTGTACTACGTCGGCCCGTTCTTCCGCTACGAACGCCCGCAGGCCGGGCGGTATCGGCAGGCACACCAATTCGGCATCGAGTGCTTCGGCGTGGCGGGACCGGAGGCCGACGTCGAGGTGATCCAGATCGCGGCCGCGCTGCTCGCGCGCTACGGCATCTCGGGCGCCGTCTTGAACGTCAATAGCGTCGGCGATGCGAATTGCCGCCCGCAATATCGCGAAGCCCTGCTGGCGCACTTCCGCCCGCACGCCGCCGAACTGAGCGCCGATTCGCAGCGCCGGCTCGAGCGCAACCCGCTGCGCATTCTCGA
>JAQBPL010000195.1 GCA_028287545.1 Vulcanimicrobiota bacterium
TCGCTCGGAAGCGCTAGTGGCAGATGACCAGGGCCATTGCCCAGCCGCTGGCGGTTCGCGTGCGGACGAGATAGCCATCGGTCGTACGGTCGTAGACGGTATAGCCCGCTCGCAGAGCGTCGGCTAGTGTCTTGAAGACCTGGATCCCGGGCATCTCGTTGCTCCTTAGCTCGACGCCTTCGAGACGTCGTGACCTACTAACGAAAAGTGCGGGCGGTCAGTTCTCGCGAAGACGATTCTCATGCCGTCCCCACAATTGGTCGTCGCACTCGACGTCCCCGATCCCGCGCGCTCCGCCGCGCTCGTCGAGCGCCTCGCACCGCTTGGGGTCATCTTTAAGATCGGTTATGAGGCGTATTATGGACACGGTCAGAGCATAAAAAATGCATTACGCTCCCACGGCGCCTCCTATGCTCTGGATCTCAAGCTGCACGACATCCCGCGGACGGTCGAAGCGGCCGTTCACGCGATCGTCGAGCCGGGCGTCCGGCTGATCACGGTTCACGCCTTAGGCGGCGCGGCGATGCTCGAGGCCGCCGTCCAGGCCGCGCACGAGCAAGCCGCCGCGTGTTCGATGCCCGCGCCGGACGTCTACGCGGTGACGGTGCTGACCAGCCTCGCCCTGGAGGACCTCGGCGAACTCGGCCTCTCCGGCGGGCCGGGCGAGAACGCCATTCGCCTGGCGGCGCTGGCGCGCGACGCGCGCTGCGCGGGGGTTGTCTGCAGCGTGCGCGAGGTTCCCGACCTCAAGGCCTTCTTCGGCACCGAGTTCGGCACGTTCTGTCCCGGCATCCGGCCGGCCGGCAGCGCGCACGGCGACCAGAAACGCGCCGCGACCCCGCGCGAGGCGCGTGAGGCGGGCGCGGATTACGTCGTCGTCGGACGGCCGATCGTCGACGACCGCGATCCGGTGGGCGCGGCTCGCGCGATCCTCGAAGAGTTGGGCGCATGATCGACGTTGCGGCGGCCGACCTGCTGCGCGAACTCGAAGCGCGCGGCGCGATTCTGGGCGGCCACTTCCGGCTCTCGTCGGGGCGGCACTCGAACCGCTTCGTGCAGAAATTCCGCATCCTCGAAGATCCGCGCCTCGTCGAGCGCGTCGCCCGCGCGCTCGCCGACGCGACCGCGGCGTTTCGACCGACCGTCGTGGTGAGCGCCGCAGTCGGCGGCATCGTGCTCGGCTACGAGACCGCGCGCCAGCTCGGCACCTTCGCGATCTTCGTCGAGAAAGAAGGCGGCAAACCGACGCTGCGCCGCGGGTTTGCGCTCGGGCCGGGCGATCGCGCGCTGGTCGTCGAGGACGTCGTCACCACCGGCGGCTCGGTCCGCGAGGTGATGGACGTCGTGCGCGCGCACGGCGCCGAGGTCGCCGCGGTCGGCATCATCGTGCAGCGCGCCCCAGCCGACTTCGGCGTCCCCACGGTTCCGCTGCTCGACCTCCCGATCGAGTCATTCGACCCTGAGTCGTGCCCCCAGTGCGCCGCCGCCGAACCGATCACCGAACCGGGGTCCCGGTTTTTGAACACGAAGTAACGCAGGGCGCCGTGAAACTCAATTATCGCGAACTCGTCCGCCCGCAAGTTGCGAACCTCAAGCCCTATACGCCCGGCACGACCGTGGCGCAGGCGAAGAAGAAGTATGGGCTCGAGCGGTTCATCAAGCTGTCCTCGAACGAGAATCCGCTCGGGACGTCGCCGCGCGCGCTGGAAGCGCTGGCGTCTCTGCACGACCTGCAGATCTACGTCGACGACGATCATCACGAGCTGCGCGAACGGCTCGCCGCGCCGTTCGGCCTCGGGGTTGAGAACGTCGTCGTCGGACACGGCTCGAACGACGTCGTGCGCACGCTGTTCACCGCGCTCCTCTCGCCGGGCGACGAGGTCGTGTTGGCCGATCCGACGTTCTCGCTCTTCCCGAAGGACGCGATCCTCTTCGATGCGGTCCCGGTGAAAGTACCGCTGCGCGAGGGCGTGCACGATCTCGACGCGATGCTCGCGGCGATCACGCCGAAGACCAAGCTCGTCATCGTCGTCGATCCGAACAATCCGACCTCGACGCGCGTCGAACGCGAGGCGTTCGACCGCTTCGCCCGTGCGCTGCCGGAACGCGTGATCCTGATGATCGATCAGGCGTATTGCGAGTACATGCCGGCGGGCTCGGTTGAAGGCGGCGCGTACGTCGCGTCGCGTCCGGCGACGATCGTGCTGCGCACGATGTCGAAGATCTACGGGTTCGCGTCGCTGCGCTTCGGCTACGCGCTGGCCGATGCCGGGCTGCTGAGCTACGTCGAGCGCGTGCGGGTTCCGTTCGGCGTCTCGCGGCCGGCCGCGGTCGCCGCGCTGGCCGCGCTCGACGACGCCGCGTTCGTGCAGCGTTCGGTCGAGAACAACGAGGCCGGCAAAGCGGTCCTCTATCCCGCTTTCGAACGTCTGGGGCTGCACGCGTTCCCGACCGCGGCGAACTTCGTCGCGCTGGAGATCCCCGGTTCGTCCGGCGAAGCGTACGAGACGCTCTTGCGCCACGGGATCGTGACGCGCAGCGGTGAGGCGCTCGGGATGCCGGGCCGCTTGCGGATCACGATCGGGACGCCGCAAGAGAACGCGGCGCTCGTCGAAGCGCTCGGCTCGCTGGTCGCGGCCGCGGCGTGAACGCGGACGCGGACGTGATCGTCCGCACGGGTGATTGGAGCGATCGCGATTTCGTGCACGATCTCGGCCGCCGCAGCGCGGCCACCAGCATCTCGGCCGTGCGGACGGCGAGCCTCGACGACGTGGCGCTCGCGTTCGACAAGCTGATCGATTTCGTCTACGGGCGCCAGCACGTCGCGCTCATCGCGGAGCAAGGCGGCGAGCGGCT
>JAQBPL010000198.1 GCA_028287545.1 Vulcanimicrobiota bacterium
TACCGGTGGTCGTGAGCGACGGGCGAGCGGGCCTCGCATGGCGATATGAGGAGATGCTGCGCGGACACGCGCCGCGCGGCACGCCGTCACGCTGGGCAACGTTCGAGCTCTTCCGGATCGAACGGCGAGCGACGACGGAGAGGCGTCTCGTGCGGCTCGTCGTCTGCCGCTGATCGTCTTACTCGTTGCTTCCGTCGGGCGGTTCTTCAGATGCGTCCGCCATGAGTAACGCGTCCTGACGGATCCCGATCCAGCTCAGCGCGGCCAGCGTCGGCGCGCGTGGCCGTATCTCTGCGGCGAGCGCAAACGGCCCGAGCGCGGTGCTTTGGAGCATGACGACCGAAGCGGCGTACGCGCTGCCTCCGCAGGAAAATAACCCCAGGTCGTTCGAGAAGCTCACGATGACGCGGTAGCTTGTTGTGCGCCGCCGCAGGGGAGCGTATGGTCTAAGCGGCGGCCAAACGTAGCAGAGGCGCTACCTTTTCGGCACCGCATTCCCCACCCGTGCGGCCAGGGGAGGCACTTGTATGTCACTACCGCCCGGCCTGAATCGCCGTCGCTTTTGCGGTGCTGCAGCCGCAAGCGTTGCCGCGGCCCCGCTAGGCCTTCTGGGTTCCGCAGAAAGGTCTCAAGGGATGACCGACGTTGCACAACAGACGGTTAGCCGTGACAAGACCGCTCTTCGCCCGTTTCGTGTGAACGTTCCGGATGCGGACGTTGCCGAGTTGCGCAGGCGCATAAACGCGACAAAGTGGCCTGACCGGGAAACGGTCACCGATGAATCGCAAGGCGTGCAGCTAGCGACGATCCAGGAGCTCGCGCGCTATTGGGGCACGGAGTATGATTGGCGCAAGTGCGAGGCGAAACTGAACGCCCTACCGCAATTCACGACCGAGATCGACGGCCTCGACATTCACTTCATGCATGTCCGTTCTCGCCACGAAAATGCAATGCCGCTCATCGTCACGCACGGGTGGCCCGGCTCGGTCATCGAGCAGCTGAAGATCGTCGATCCGCTTACCAATCCCACGGCTCATGGCGCAAGCGCGTCCGACGCTTTCCATCTGGTGATTCCGTCGATACCGGGCTACGGGTTTTCAGGCAAGCCGACCACGTCCGGCTGGGATCCCCCGCGCATCGCACGTACCTGGGTCGTGCTGATGAAGCGCCTTGGATACACGCAATTCGCGGCGCAAGGCGGCGACGTAGGCGCGCTTATCTCGCATGCGATGGCTGAACAGGCGCCTCCGGAACTGCTCGGCATTCACACCAACTTCCCTGGTACTACTCCGCCCGAAGTTACGAAGGCGCTCCAGTCCGGCGATTCGCCGCCGTCCAATCTCTCTGCCGATGAAAGGCGTGCGTACGAGCAGCTGAAGGACTTCAGAACGAAGCACTTCGCCTACGCGAACATGATGTCCACGCGCCCGCAAACGTTATATGCATTGTCGGATTCGCCCGTCGCGCTTGCAGCCTGGCTGTTTGACCACGGTGATGGTTATGGCCAGCCGGCAGCGTCGGTCACCTCGGCAGTGCTCGGGCGTACCGTCAATGGACACTCCGCAGGCGACCTTACTCGAGACGACGTCCTCGACAATACCACGCTCTATTGGTTCACGAACACGGGGATTTCTGCGGCCCGTCTCTATTGGGAAAATAAGGGGATGAGCGCATTAAACGCCGTCAACATCTCCATCCCGGCTGCCGTGAGCGTCTTTCCTGGCGAGATCTATCAAGCGCCGCGAAGTTGGACAGAGCGGGCGTATCACAAACTCGTCGCTTACAACCAGGTCGAGAAGGGCGGACACTTTGCGGCCTGGGAACAGCCGCAACTCTTCTCACAAGAGGTTCGCGCGGGCTTCAGACCGCTTCGCAAATAGGACCTTTATGCGCGCGCCCTCACGCCGCGCGGGTTCGATCGGCTCCGCGATACAACAGCGCCTCGGCGACGTGCTCGCGCGCGATGCGTTCCGCGCCGCCGAAGGTCGGCGATGGTGCGGGCGACGCGGACGACGCGATCGAATGCGCGCGCGCTGAGCGTCCCTCGCGTCACCGCACCTTCGTGCGGCGGCTATGCGTACGATCATGCGGTAAAACCCGTATGGCGTTTCCCTTTTTTCACCCGGGCGGGGCGTCGATCCCCAGTGAGATAATTGACAATTGAACAGCCCCGATGAAACTGCACCACCTATCGGTCATCCCGGCCGGCTGGACGAGGGCTGTGGAACTCGTCGCGCTCTCGCCTCTGACCTATCCAGTCCTAAACCGCACGAACCGCGCGGTCTACGTTGGTCTCATGGAGCCCGACGCCACCTGATAGCCGCGCGTCGTGTACAACCCCCACGCGTTGGTCGAGATCGACAGCACCAGGTCGTCGTCGAGCGAATAGGTGCCGTTGCCGTCTATCGAAACTTCGCTTGCGAACGAGCTCCAGTCAGACGAGATCTGCACGGCATTGGGCCCGTTCCAGAACTTCCCGGGAGAGTCGCTCTGGTTCCGAACGCGAGGCACGGCCAGTACTGCCGGGACGTAGTCTCTTCCCCACTGCTGGATCGTTCCGGCGGCTGTGTCGTTTATAGATAGTTGGA
>JAQBPL010000199.1 GCA_028287545.1 Vulcanimicrobiota bacterium
CGGTGACCGCCGACCCGGCCTTGGCGGATCCGGCGGCGCCGCGCGGCGCCATCGTCGAAGTAACGTTAACGAACGGTCAGCACGTCTCGCATCACACAAAATTTCCGCCTGGAACCAAAGAAAATCCACTGAGCGCCGTGGAGGTCAACGAGAAGGCGCGGGAGTTGATGGCACCCGTCCTCGGCGTGGAAAAAACGCAGCGGCTGATTGCCCAAATCAATAATCTGGAAAATCTTCGGGATATTCGAGAGCTTCGGCCGCTCATTACGGTGTGAACGTTATTACTCGGGTAAGGGCGGGCTGTCTTCGGCGGGAATCGCTTCTTCCGCGATGTCCAATGAGTGGACGATCCGGCGCAGCACCGTGTTGTCCATTCCGCCGGCGTTGCGCAGCTTCACGAGTGCGGTGCGCTCGGCGAGCAGCACCTCGCGTTCGGCTGCGAACCGCCGTTGCTCTTCCCGGTCGACGGGTGCGCCCGGCAAGCGCCGGCGCGATGCGTAATGCCGCGCCAACACCGCCGTGTCCGCGGCGGTGATGAGTCCTTCGCGTTCGAGCGCGTGGAGCCGATCGTGTGCGCTCCGCGACATCGCGGTCAGCGCGGTTCTCAATTCTTCGGCCTCTTCGTCGTCGCCGGGTGGGATCTTGAGGGCGCGCACGACCGACGGCAGCGTCAAACCACCGCCGACGAGCGTCACGAGGATCACGCTAAACGTGAGAAAGATGACCAGGTCGCGGTTCGGAACGCCGGCACCGCCGGCGACTGCCACCGGAATTGCGAGCGCGGCGGCCAGCGAAACGGCTCCGCGCAGCCCCGACCAGCTCGCGACGAGCGCCCGCCGCACGCTCGGCTCGCTGTACTTTCCCTCGCCGCCGAACCACGGTACGTATTCGAGTAACACGAACCAACCAAAACGCAGGGTGATGATCGTGACGTTGATCGCCGCCGCATAGGCGAGCACCGTCCACCATGCGTATTCGCGCAACACCGTCGCTCCGACGATGCGCAGCTGCAGGCCGAGCAGCAAGAACAGGATCGCGTTCGCCAGGAACACCGACGCTTCGTAGAAGTCGGCGCCGCGCATGCGGGCCCGCGGGACGAGCCCGAACGGCGTGAAGCGACTCGCGACGATTCCGGCGGCGACGACCGCGAGCACCCCGGAGACCGCGAAGCGCGTTGCGAGCGCGTACGTGAGAAACGGGAGCGTGAACGCGACGAGCGGCTGCAGATCGATGTCGCGCACCCGGCGCCACGTCGCGATCGCGAGCCAAGCGCACGCGACGCCGACGAGCACGCCGCCGATCGCCGAGCCGAAGAACTGCAGCACCGCGATCCCCGGGTTGAACGCCCCGGTCACGACGGCGGCCACCGCGGTCGCATACAGGATCAGCGACGAAGCGTCGTTGAGCAGGCTCTCCCCTTCGACGACGGCGACGAGGTGGCGCGGCATCCGCAGGCGTTCGAGGACGGGCGCGGAGGCGAGCTCGTCGGTGGGTGCGACGATCGCACCGAGCACGAACGCCATCGGCCAGGCGAGGCCGGGGATCGCGGCGTGCGCCACGACCGCGACGACGCCGGTCGTCGCGATGACGAGTCCGATGGCGAGGCTCGTGATCCAGCCGGCGTTCGCGCGCATGACGTCGGTCGGCGCCGTGATCGACTCCCAGAACAGCAGCGGCGGCAGAAAGATGACCAGGACGAGGTCCGGGTCCAGCTGGACCGGCGGGAGCCCTGGGGCGAAGCCGAGCACGAGACCGGCAAGTACCAGGACGATGGGATACGACACGCCGACGCGGCGCGCGAACGAAACGAGCGGAACCGTGAGCACGAAGGCTGCGATCACGAGCCATATTGCCGTCCCTGGGGAACCGCTCATCACGCCCTCTTCGCCGATTTAGCCGGAAACTCCACAGACGGACGATGCTCGCATGCCCCGGGCCACAGGGGCGGCCGCCCGTCGGCATCCCTCCTTCGAGACGATTGCAGCAGTTTTCCGTTCACCAGGATGGAAATGTCGCCGTTCGCATGCGCCTGCGCCCTTGTGGCGGCGGCAGTCCTCGCGTTGTCCCCTGGCCCCGCCCAAGCGGCGGGTACGTCGACGTTTGCGCGAGCCGGTGATCGAGCGACGGCAACGCTGCTGGGATCGTACTACGCGGGCGGCGGCTATTGGCGCATCTGCAATCAGCCGATCTGCCAGCGCACGAACAGCGATTGGGGGGTCGACTCGGCCGTCTATGCGCTCTACCTTCGCTGGAGAGCGACGAGCGATCCGCACATTCGCACTGTCGCGTCGGAGTTGCTCGCGGCCGGACCGCGATATCCGGTACCATGCGACGCTCCCTCGTGCCCAGCATGGAGCGACACGCCCGCATGGGACGCAATCGCCTTCATGCGCGAATACGAAATTCTTGGGAGATCGGCCGTCGCGCTCGCGCGAGCACAAGCGGCATTTCGGTACGCGGCCGCGTCACGCGCGTTCGTCGGCGGAGCATGTCCCGAGATCCCCTACCAACAGGCGCGGCAGCCGGGCCGGCAGGTGAAGACACTGGAGACCGACGCCAACCTCATCAAGGCCGCGCTCTTGCTCTACGACGCAACGCACGACGGCCGCTACCTCGATCAGGCCCGTGCGCGATACGCGAACGACCGGATCACTTTTCTCGATGCCGCCAGCTCACTCTACACGGTGCATGTTCTCGATGATGGGTCGGTCTGCGCGCCACAGCCGCGGCGATTCTTTGCTTCGGTCAACGGCGACATGATTTGGAACGGCATCGCACTCTGGCGCATCACGGGGCAGGCGCACTTCTATGCGGAAGCGATTGCGACGGCACGTGCCGTCGCGGTGACCCTCTCGGACGAGCGCGACATTTTTGTCGATTTGGGCGGCTCAAACGACGTAGTCGAGCCCCTGGTCGAAGCGATGGGCGATCTCGCCGCCGACGAGAAGCTTGCCTTTGCTCATGACTGGATCGTGCGCAACGCCGCGGCAGCCCTCTCCGCGCGAGCGCCGGACGGAACGTTCTCACGTTTCTTCGACGGGCCGCCCCAACAGACGAGCTCGATCTGGGAGAGCAACGGTGGTCTCGCGCTGGAGATCGAGGCTGCAGCACTCGATCCGGGAGCCGTTGCTGCGATCGGCAACGGATGGCAAGAGGGCCGCTTGCTCAATGGTGCGCTGACGGAGCTGCCCGCGACGGTTACGTTTGTTGGAACCGGGATCGCGCTCCTCGGAATGATCGGTCCCGCGTGCGAAACCGCGCACCTGCGCGTCTTCGTGGACGGCCTCGAGACGTTCGATCAGACAGGCTTGTGGCAAAACTACGGGATGCCGACCGGCAGCGCCGTCCGGTTTGCCTGGCGCTGGCCGGTCGCGGGGAAGCACACGATTCGCCTTGAGACGACCGCTTTTCAAGCACTCGGACCCACCACCGTGCACCTCGAAAGCATGATCGTGACGTCAACCCACGACGAGTGACGCGAAGGACCGGCGGTGCGGACGCGATCAGTTAAGCGGGAACCGCGGGGTCCAGGCGGGATGACGCGCGACGTACGCCGACCGCACTGCGAAAATCACGACGAGCGCCCCGATGACCCAGAGCTGGTCGCGCTGAATCGGCACGATGCTGCCCCAGAAGGGCCGCGCGAGAAGCCAGCAGCCGAGAATGACGTTTACGTACTCCGGCAGCGGATTGTGCTGCCGCGCAAGCGCCCAGACGGTCGAGAGGAACAGCAGTGCGCCCGCGACTTGCGCGTGCATCGGATTGAGCGGTGAAGCGCCGGCCCCGTTGAACCATGGCGCGATGATGAGCCACACGCTCATCACGATCATGAACACATCCTGCCAGCGCCGCTCTTCGGGCTCCCGGCGTTCGCTCGGCCACTCATATCTCATTGTCATCATGTGGCACCTCCGCATCGTGGTAGTGACGCATCTAGCATACGCGTCTTCTGAACATTATTCCACGTGCGCGGAGAAGGCTATCGGCTCGCTTCTTTGGCGAGCAATTCGACGGTCGAGACACGTATCGGGACACGAACGACGCCCCAGCCTAAGCCGCCAGGTCCGCGAAGATCCTCCGCAGGGCGTTCCTTCGCTCGAATCCGATACCGGGCTCGGATGAAACGCGCGCGGCGCCGCTCGCGACACGGTCTCCGTCGCCAAGCCCGCCGAACGGCGCGAACGAGAACGGATTGACCTCCGTCCCACCCAGGCGCAGTCCGGCCGCGACGTGCAGCGTGAAGAGGTGGCCGCCGTGCGGCCAGAACGCGTCGCGCTTCCAGCCGCGATCTACCATGGTCGTGACGATACGCGCGAACCCGGTGACGCCGTAGCAGTGCGCCGGGTCGAAGAGCAGGATGTCGCGGTCCGGCCGCACGCCGCCATAGTCGGCGAGTAGCGCTGCTTCCTGCCACGAGAACAGCGGCTCGCCGGCGGCGATGCGTCCGGAATACCGGTCGGTCACGGCGCGCTGCGTGCGGAAGTCGTGCGGATCGCAGACGTCCTCGAACCACCACAGCCCGAGCGGGGAGAGACCGTCCGCCGCGACGAGTGCCGAGTCGGCGTCGTAGGCGTTCATCGCATCGACCGCGAGATGACCGGACGGCACATGTTCCAGCGCAATCGCGATGCGGCGAAGGTCGACGCTGAGCGGCGCATTGCCGATCTTGATCTTGACGCGGTCGTAGCCCGCTGCGCGCATGCGGAGGACCTCGTCGCGGAGGCGCCGCTCGTCGTCACTCGGGTACCGGTAGCCGCCGCTTGCGTAGACAGGCACGACGTCGGCCGCGGCGCCGTCTCCGAGTCGCCGCGCGAGCAGCGCTGCTAGCGGCACACCTGCGCGTTTGGCCGCGAGATCCCACAAGGCCATGTCGAGCGCACCGACGGCGACGCACCGCTCACCGTGACCGCCGACCTTTTCCCCGGCCATCATAATGCGCCATGCGCAAACCGGGTCGAGCTCGCCGGCCTCGTCGACGAGGTCTTCACCGACCGCATCCAGCAGGCGCGGAGAGAAGCGGTCCGAGATGAGCCCATGCTGGCCGAAACGGCCGATCGACGCGAACCCGTAGCCGACCTTCGGCCCGGACGCGGCGTCGATACGCACGGCGACGACGCTCGTGTCCAGGCCGCCCGACGGAATCGCCGGGTCCTCGTAGCGCGAAAGCGGGATGGTGCGCTCCCGGACGTCCACGATGCGCACCTCAGGCGGCCGCCCGGCGCCGCGGCGTTGCGAGCATCGGCTGCCGGTCGATCGCAAAGCGGTGCACGCACCAGCACCCAGACGAAAACAACGGCAACATCGACACCTCGTCCGCGGCGCGGCGCCGCCCTCCCTTCATCAGCGGAGTTTCGGGGCGACTCGCTTTCCTAGCGCGAACATGATTCGACGGTTCTGCACGTCGTCGGGCGACACCAGGGAGAGCATCATCGTGCTCTTACCGCGGCGAATCGCCAGCATCGAGTGTTGCTTGGAGTAGACGGCCTCGTCGCCAATACCGTGCACGGTCTCGAGCGCACCGTAGCCGGCACGAATCGACGACATCTGCTTTGCGCCCTCAAGCGGGAAGAACCCGGCGTTGACCGTGCCCGCGGAGGTCGGGACGTAGCACGTGGAGCCCGGATCGTTCGGGTACGCCTGCAGCCGCATCGGGCCCGTTGGCGGGTGACCGGTCGAGGCGACGATGTCGGCGGGGGCGATGAGGGCGCAGGCACCACCGTGCGCCGCCGCCGTCGCACCGAACGGTGCAACGGCGACGAGCGCGGCGGCGAGGGTGAGGGCAGTGAAGGTCTTCATGCCCGCATGCTAACAGCGTCGGCGTCCACAGAACGTCCATTTTCGTCGAGCCCGCCGGGCTTCTCGCGGGACTGCGTTCAGACGCTCGTGTGGCCAATGACGACTCGGGCTATGCTTTCTCGTGCTTCGCGCATGAGGTCCGCCACAATTTCCGCGGCCGGCTTGGCCGTCGCTAATGGCGCCGCCTGACCTGCCCACAGCGAAAGGAACTCGGCGCGTCCTTGTTCGGCAGCCGCCGTGCGAATGTCGCGCGTCATCGCGTTCTGGAACGGATACGGTGCAATATCCGCCGGATCGCGCAAATCCGCGATGACCCGGTTCGGGATGCCCCGCGCGGTCCGTCCGGAGAAGGCGCGCGTGAATACGGTGCGGACGGCATCCGGCGATGCCAGCGCCTCGCGGTATGCAGGCGCAATGCCCGACTCCGTTGCGAGCAGGAACGACGTCCCGATGGCTGCGGCGGCAGCGCCAAGAGCCAGCACCGCCGCCACCCCGCGGCCGTCACCGATGCCACCGGAGGCGAACACGGGCAAGCCGGTGGCATCCACGACTTGCGGAACGAGCGCGAGCGTGCCGACGAGAGACTCCTCGACCGGAGCAAGGAACGTGCCGCGATGGGCACCGGCTTCATATCCCTGCGCCATGATTCCGTCGACCCCGGCATCCTTGAGCGCGCGCGCCTCCTCGACCGTGGTCGCCGTACCCATCGTGAAGATTTTGGCATCCCGAAAGCGCGCGAGCGTTTCGGCATCCGGGATGCCGAAGGTGAACGTGAACACGGCGGGCTTCGCCGCGAGCACGGCGTCGATCTGTTGCCGGTACCGGTCGGGCGGTATTGCAGGTCGATCGGGGTGAGGCAGTCCGAGTTCCTCACGATAACCTCGCAAGCGGTTGTGCGCGCGCGCCAGCACGCGGTCGTCGGCGACGTAGGGCGGCTGCTCGACGAACACGTTCACGCCGAAAGGCCGCGTCGTGGCCCCTCGCAGCGCATCAGTCTGCGTCGCTATCTGGTCCGGCGTCAAATACGCACACGGGAGAATGCCGAATCCGCCGGCGTTGCTGACCGCAGCGACGAGCGGAACGGTAGCGACACCGCCCATCGGCGCGAGGACAATCGGGAGGTCGAGAAATGGCAGCGACACGTCCTTCTCCTTCACCATTGGCACGACAGCGACCGGTAGCCGCACACGACAACGCTAGGTCGCCG
>JAQBPL010000202.1 GCA_028287545.1 Vulcanimicrobiota bacterium
CTGATGGTCCCGGCGAAGTCGCGCTCGGCGATCGAGATCGTCAGCTCGAACCTGCTCACCGACAAGGAAGACACGGCGATGATCTGGCGCGGGCCGATCCTCTCCGGCGTCATCCGCCAGTTCTACGAACAGGCGCTCTGGAGCGACCTCGACTACTTGCTGATCGACTTGCCGCCGGGGACCTCCGACGCGCCGCTCACCGTCCTGCAATCGCTCGCGGTCGACGGGATCGTGCTCGTCACGATGCCGCAGCGCCTCGCGACGATGATCGTGCGCAAAGCCGCGAACCTGGTCCATCAGCTGAAGAAACCGATCGTCGGCGTCGTCGAGAACATGTCGTACTTCGTCGCACCCGACACCGGCAAGCGCTACGACGTGTTCGGCCCCTCGTACGCCGATCAAGTCGCCGAACTCGCCGGCGCACCGCTCTTCGCGCGGATGCCGATCGACCCGAACCTCGTCGCGCTCGCCGACACCGGTCGCGTCGAAGAGATCGACGACCCGGTCGTCGACGTGCTCGCGCAGCAGCTCATCGCGGCGATGGCCGCCCGCCCGGCGAAACCGAAAGAGACGATCTCGATCATCTAAGAGGTCGTTATCACCGAAATTATTGTCACCCTGAGCTTGTCGAAGGGCCGCGTCACTCGCGCGCATCGCTAGCGACGCGCACGCCGTCGCTCCACGTCTGGGCGACCCGCACGCCGTCGAACGAGCCCGCCGCGATCGGGTCGCCTTCGAGCACGACGAAATCGGCGGCGCAGCCGACGTCCAGATAGCCGGTCTGCGCTTCAGCGTGTCCGAAGCGCGCCGCGTCGTACGTGTACATCAACAGCGCGTCCTCGACGCTCAGCCGCTCGTCCGGGATGTGGTGACTCGCGGCGGCGCGCATCCCGTCGAGCGGCGAGAGCGTACAGACCGGGCTGTCGTCGCCGCCGACCAGCGTCGCTCCGGCGCGCTTGGCCGAGCCCAGCGCGTTCATCGTGCGCGCGCGCGGCGCGCCGAGCCGCACGTCGTACATCGCGCCCGGATGTCCCCAGTACGCGTCGAACTGCGGCTGCATCGAGAGGAAGATACCCAGCCTTGCGCAGCGCGCGATCTGGCTGGGCGTCGCGATCTCGAAGTGCTCGATGAAGTGCCGATTGCGCGGCGACGGCCGGCCGCCGAGCACCTTCTCCCACGTCGCGATGCACTGCTCGATCGCGCGGTCGCCGATGGCGTGCACGCCGGCGCTGACGCCGAGCTCTTCTGCTGCCGCAAAATACGCCTCGACCTCGGCGTCGGTGTGCATCAGCGTACCGCACCCGTCGCGGTCGTGGTACGGTTCCGTCACCGCCGCGGTGCCGCTGCCGATCGAACCGTCGAGGAAAACGTCGCCGCCGACATACGGCAAGCCCAGCGCCTTCGCGAGCGCCGGGTCGCGTTCGCAGATCTTCGGATGCCATTTCGCCGGGCCGGCTTCGCGCATCATCGCGATCTCGTGCGCGTACCGCTCGCGCGTCTCGAAGCCGACCAGCTGCACGTGCAGATGCAGCGCACCGGCTCGCAAGGCAAGATCGGTCGCGCGCCGGTCGGCGGCGCGCTTCTCCGACTCCGGCAGCGCCGCGAACACGGCGGCCTGCGCGCGCCAATTGGCTTCGAGGAAGAGGCGTCCCGTCGGGGCTCCGCCGGCGTCGCGCTCGATCCCCGCCACGTCCGCTGCGAGATCGACGAAGGCCAGCGCCTTGCGGTTGAGCACGCACGAGTGGCCGTCGACCCGCACCGCCATCGCGATCGCGTCCGGAAAGTTCGCCTCCAGCGGAGCCGCCGCGGCGACCCCGCCGTCGGTCCAATTCGACTCGTCGTAGTTTCCCGCCAGTACGAACGCCCCGCGCGGCAGGGCGGCGACGCGGCGCGCGTACTCCGCCGCGTCCCGCACCCCGGCGAAATCGCGCTCGCCAAGGAACAGCCCCGTGTCGGTAAGGTGCACGTGGCAATCGGCGAAGGCCGGATAGAGCGACCGGCCCCCGAGGTCGATCCGCGGCACCCCGGCGCCGGCGTCTTCCGCCCGGCGGGAGACGACGCGTCCGGCGTCGATGACGATTCCGTCGAACCTTTGCCAGCATTCGTTCGACGGATCGTACGAATAGCAAGGCCCACCGGATACCGCGAACGTCTTCACGTTCAGGAGGTTCTCGCATGCGCCGTCGCCTCACTCTTGCCGGGCTGCTCACCGTCGCGCTTTGCGCCGCCGCGTCGGCCGAGACCGGCGAGCGGGTCAGCACCCTGGCGGACCAGCGGGCGGTCGGGATCACGATCTACAACGCAGAGCTCGCGCTCGTGCGCGACCGCCGCCGTGTGACCCTGCCGGCCGGCGAGTCGCGGCTCGCGCTGCGTGACGTCAGCGCGCGGATCCAGCCCGAAACGGCGCTCCTGCAGAGCGTCGCGGCGCCGGGCCGCATCAGCGTGCTCGAGCAGAACTTCGACTACGATCTGCTCTCGCCGCAGAAACTGCTCGAGAAGTACGTCGGGCGGGACGTCGAGGTGATCCACATCGATCGCCGCACCGGCGCGGAGCGGCGCGAGACGGCACGCGTGATGTCGACGAACGGCGGCGCGGTGCTGCGCTACGCGGACCGGATCGAAACGAGCATCGACGGACGGCTCGCGTTCTCGGCGCTGCCGAGCGACCTGCGCGACCGGCCGACGCTCGTCACCGAGCTCGCCGCGACGAACGCCGGCGAGCAGGACATCGAGCTGACGTATCTCAGCGGCGGCCTGAACTGGAAAGCCGACTACACCGCGGAGCTCGCGCCGAACGACGACCGCATCGATCTGCGCGGGCTGATCACCCTGCAGAACGCGAGCGGCACGGCCTACCGCGACGCGAGCGTGCAGCTCGTCGCGGGCAACGTCAACGTCGTGCGCTCGGCGTTCCAGCCGCCGCCGCCGACGCCGACGCCGCTGTATGCGATCGGCGCCGTACGCGCGCTCCCCCAGCAAGACCTTTTCGAATATCACCTCTACACGCTGCCGCGCCGCACGACGATCCTCGACAACCAGACCAAACAAGTGGAGCTGCTGACCGCACCCGACGTGCCGGTGACGAAAACGCTCGAACTGCGAGGTCAACCGTACTACTACAACCGTCCCAACGCCGATCTCGGGCAGCACCTCAAGGTCGCGACCTATCTGTCGTTGCGCAACGAAGGCGCGGCGCTCGGCGTCCCGATCCCGCGCGGGACCGTGCGCGTCTACAAACGCGACAGCGCGGGCACGGCGCAATTCGTCGGCTCCGATAATATCGACCACACGCCGAAGGGCGAGACGATCCGGCTGCATCTCGGCGACTCGTTCGACGTGACGGCGAACAAGAAGCAGACCGACTATCGGCAAGGTGACGCCACGACGCCATACGAGAGCGCGTACGAGATCGTGCTGCGCAACGCGAAGACCGTCGCGCAGACCGTCCTCGTCGTCGAACCGATCCCGGGCGAGTGGACGATCCTGCAGAGTTCGGCCCCGTACCAGAAAACATCGTCGTCGACCGCGAGCTGGGCGCTCGCCGTGCCGCCGCAGGGCGCTACCACGCTGACCTATCGCGTGCGGGTGAAGTTCTGATGCGCGGTTTCGCGGTACGCGCTCTCGCGTCGCTCGCGTTGAGCGGCGTGCTGCTCGGCGCAGCGGGCGCACAAACGGGCGAGCAGGTCAGCACGCTCGCCGATCAGCGCGGCGTCGGCATCACGATCTACAACGACGATCTGGCGCTCGTGCGCGACCGCCGGCGGGTCGCGATCCCAGCGGGTGAATCGCAGCTGGCACTGCGCGACGTCAGCGCGCGCATCCAGCCCGAGACGGCGCTGCTCCAAAGTATCGGCGCGCCGGACCGCATCGGCGTGCTCGAGCAAAACTTCAACTACGATCTGCTCTCGCCGCAGAAGCTGCTCGAGAAGTACGTCGGGCGCGACGTCGAAGTCGTGCGCACGAACGCCGTCACCGGCGCACAGACCCGCGAGCGCGCCCGCGTGCTCGCGACCAACGGCGGGATCGTCCTGCGGTACGCCGACCGGATCGAGACGTCGGTCGACGGCCGCCTCGCGTTCCCCGAATTGCCGGCTGATCTGCGCGATCGCCCGACCCTCGTCACGACCGTCACGAACCGCGCGGCCGGGACGCAGGATGTCGAGCTCACCTACCTCAGCGGCGGTTTGAGTTGGAAAGCGGACTACACGGCGCTGCTCAACCCCGCCGACGACCGCCTCGACCTGCGCGGGCTGATCACCCTGCAAAACCAAAGCGGGACGAGCTACCGCAACGCGATGGTGCAGCTGGTCGCGGGCGACGTCAACGTCGTGCGCAACGAGATGGCGAAGGCGGTGCCGAACCAAACGGCCGACGTCTTCTCGG
>JAQBPL010000205.1 GCA_028287545.1 Vulcanimicrobiota bacterium
CCGGGACGACCGGGAACCCGGCGAACGCGTATTTCGCGAATTCCGGCGTATCGACTGAGGTGTACTCTCAGCCCGCCACCGCGCCGCATCCGCCGCTCTACCACAACGTGAATCCGGCGACGCTGCCCGTGCAAGGCGGCTCTCAGCCCCACGAAAACATGCAGCCGTATCTAGCGATCACGTACATCATCTCGCTGTTCGGCATCTACCCAAGCCCCACGTGAGGTCGAGATGTCGAATCCATTCGTAGCCGAGATCCGGATCTTTCCGTTCAACTTCGCCCCGAAGGGGTGGGCGTTCTGCGCTGGGCAGCTCATGCCGATCTCCCAGAACACGGCGCTTTTTTCGCTGCTCGGCACCTACTACGGCGGTGATGGGAAGAGCAACTTTGGGCTGCCCAATCTGCAGGGGAACGTCGCGATTCACACGACCCAGTACAGTGGCGGTGGTCCGTTCGGGACGTTCGACCTCGGCCAGGAGAGCGGCTCGGATTACGTCACGCTGGTCACTACCGAGATGCCTGCGCACAGCCACACCGTCCAGGCCGACGCGAATCACGCCAACGCCAACAGCTCGTCACCGAGCGCTGCGACCCAGGTGAACGCGAATCCGACGCTCACGTTCTCGAACAGCACGACCCCGCAGCTCGGCAGCATGAACCCCGCCGCGGTGAGCGTGGCCGGCGGGAGCGCCCCGCACAACAACCTCATGCCGTACCTGACGTTGAGCTACTGCATCGCGCTGCAAGGAGTCTACCCGGCGCGCCCTTAGCGCAGGGTAGGACGAGAGAAGGAACACGATATGGCAACACCATTCATGGCGGAAATCAAGATCATGTCGTTCAATTTCGCGCCCAAGGGGTGGGCGATGTGCAACGGCCAGCTCCTGGCGATCAACCAGAACCAAGCACTGTTCTCGCTGCTCGGCACGACGTATGGCGGCAACGGGCAGACGACGTTCGCGCTGCCGAACCTGCAAGGCCGCGCGGCGATGAGCTTCGGCCAGGGCCATATACTCGGCGAGCGAGGCGGCGAAGAATCGCACACCGTCATCATGTCCGAAATGCCGGCGCACATTCACGTGCCGAACGCTGACGTGAAAGTGGGCGACAATACGGTATTCAATCCGACCAACACGTACATCGCGAACACCGGGGCGACGCAGATGTACTCCACGGGCAGCAACAACATGACGGCGATGTTGCCCGCGATGGTGTCCAACATTGGCGGAAGCCAGGCGCACGAAAACCGGCAGCCGTACCTCACGCTCAACTTCTGCATTGCGCTGCAGGGCATCTTTCCGAGCCAGAACTGAACGCTTTTTAAACCGCCCCGAACACGTAAAGGAAACCAGATAATGAAGCGCGCCCCGTTTCTAGGGGGCTCTGCAGCCTTGCTTTTGAGCGGCTGCGGGGGTCACCATATGATGCAAGCGCTTCCGGGTGTCGCGCCTCAAGGTCTCTTCAAACAGCCTACCTCCGGCGGCCAACTCGTGCCCCAGGTCGCAGATCCGATCCCCGACAACGTCCTCGCCAATCCGATCATCGGCGAAGCGCGTCGTTTCGACGGCAGCACCGCGCCGACCGGCTGGGTATTCGCGCAAGGACAGACCCTCACGGTCGCGCAGTACCCTCTGCTCTTTTCCGTCCTGAGATCCGTGGCGGGTGGCGACGGCAACACGAACTTCAAACTGCCCAATCCGAAGTTTGCCATGATCGTCGCCGTAGCCGGCTCTTTCGTAAGGAGTCCGCAGGCGCTTGCGCAGACGGGCAGGCACATGACGCTCAAGGACTCGCTCGGACCCGGCGCCGTCGCACGAGCGCCGCGCATGGCGAAAGCTCCCTCGCAAACACTCCTCGCCGAGCGGCGTTTGATCACCTCGGGGTTGCGCGTCGGACCGCCGCGTCCCGTTTCGATGTCGCCCGAACTCGTCGCACGGGTCGTCGGCGCGAAGGCCGACGCGCGCGGCGCGGCCTACGAACAGCTCAGCCCGAGCAATCGGGCTTTGCTCGACGGCGGCGTCCAGCGTTTTCTTTCCGGTCAAATCGCGCTGTACCAGGCCGTGACGGAAATGACGGCGTCGCTCACGAACTCGGAGGCCGATGCGCTCTTCCAAGTACGTGAGTCGATGATTCGCCAGTTCCAGAGCACCGGGGACCGCCCGGCGAACCTCCGCGACGAGGCCAGCCGGTATCTGTTCTCCGTGACGATCACGAACGAACAGATCGCCGCCGCGACGGCGCGCGGCATCGACCTGCGCTGAACGTGGCGAAGATCGTCAACTTCCACCTGCCCGCCGACGACGTCGAGCGGGCAGCGAAGTTCTATCGCGACGTGTTCGGCTGGGAATTCGTTCCCTACCCCGACTCGCCGGTGCCCTATCTCGTCGCGGACGGCGACGGCGACGCGGGCATCGGCATCTCCGCCGCCATCACGTCCCGCCAACCGGACATCGTCAAAGCGCCGGTCCCGACCATCGCTGTCGAACACATCGATCAGGCGATGCTGGACATCGCGATGAAAGGCGGCCAGCAAGGCCGCGTCCAGGACATCCCCGGCTACGGCCGGTTCGGCTACGCGATCGACTCCGAAGGGAACGTCATCGGGCTGCTGCAGCGCACGCAGTAGCCCCTCAGCGCCGCGCGACGCTGCGCGACGCGTTGCGCAATGCTGCGTACGGGGCGTCGAGCCATCGTTCGATCAGGCGCTCGACGTCCGCAGGCAGCGGCTCTTGCGGCCGTTGCTGGAACGCCGCCGCTGGATCCTTGGCGTCGCGGAACGCTGCATCGCGCATGCGCGCCAGCTCGACCGGTGTCGGTGAGATGCCGAAGAACGCCGGGACGGCGGAGAGCGCCGCGTCCCGCACGCCGGCGTAGTCCACGAGCGCTCCGCGGCCGATGTCTTTTGCGTGCAGCGCGGCGTCGCAGAATACTGCCAAGGCGCGGATTCCGTACTCGTCGGGCGAGAGCCCGTGCAGGTCCCCTGCGTCCAGTCCGGCGAGTGCCGGGTCCAACACCTCGGCGCCGGGCGCGCGCCGCTGCGAACGCACGACGTCGCGGGGCTCGCGGAACGTGAAGATCCAAGGGACGCCGGGAAACGCCCGCGCGATGAGCGGCAATTCGCGCACGTGCCAGGCGTTGAACTTCACGAAGAGGCGGTGCTCCGCCGCGCGTGGCTGGCCGAGCGCGCTCGTCATCGCGCGCAGCCAGCCGACGAGCGTTTCCTCCGATACCGCAGGCGTCG
>JAQBPL010000209.1 GCA_028287545.1 Vulcanimicrobiota bacterium
ATCATTCGGCTGCGCTTCCCGGGCTCGGAGGTCGTCAGCACGATCATCTTTCTCGCGTACATCGTGCCGCCGGCGATCCTCTTCATCCCGCTCGCGACGATCATCATCCAGCTGCACTGGTTCGACAGGCTCTGGGCGCTCGTTCCGATCTACGCGACGTTCCTCGTCCCGTTCTGCACGTGGTTGCTCATCGGGTTTCTCAAGAACATTCCTCGCGAGCTCGAAGAGGCGGCGCGCGTCGACGGCGCGAGCAACATCGCGATCCTGTGGCGAATCATCTTCCCGATTGCGATCCCCGGCCTGATCTCCGCGGCCATCTTCTCGTTCACGTTGTCGTGGAACGAGTATCTCTACGCACTGGTTTTCATGTCGTCGTCCGGCAACAAGACCGTCTCGGTCGGCATGACGAGCGAGCTGATTCGCGGCGACGTCTTCCAATGGGGCCAGCTGATGGCCGGCGCCCTGATCGGCGTGCTGCCGGCGATCCTCGTCTATTTCTTCTTCGTCGAATACTACGTCGCCGGATTGTCGGGCTCGGTCAAAGAGTAATTGTCACCCCGAGTTTGTCGAGGGGCCCTCAAATGGCGCGACGCTCGCGGTGCGGCAGAGCAGGCCACGTCTCTCGGCCCTTGGTGGCCGTGGCCGGCAGGTCGCCGCGCGCGACCAGGGCGCTTCGACAAGCTCGGCGTGACAGTATAGGCAAAGCCGATAGCGACTATCCCCGCTTCCGCCTCGGGCGCGGCGGGTCTACGCTGGGCGTGTCATGCAACAGACACTTTCTCACCCGGCGCACTGGCTGCACGCCGTATTCGCGCGCCTGATCGGCTCGGCGAAGCGGCTCTCGCCGGCGGTCGCCTACGATCGCGACATCGTGCTCACCGACCAGATGGAACGCGAGTTCGCGGCGCGTGAATTCCGCCGCTGGCGCTAAGACCCTAGAACAGCGCGGCTCCCGACGCCGCATCGAAGAGATGCATGCGTTGGGGGTCTATGCCCAGCGCGATCGCGTCGCCGACGCCGACGTTTGCTTGCGCCGATGCGCGCGCGGTGACTTGCGCGCCGTCGCAGATGAAATACAAGACCTGCTCTGAACCAAGCGGTTCGACCGCGTCGACGAGCGCGGGGATCGAACCGGCTTCGTTCGCGTGGAGCTCGATATCTTCGGGGCGCACGCCCAGCGTGACCGTACTTGCGTTCGCCGCGCTCACGGCTTTCCGTCGTTCATCCGGCAGCCGCACCGAGAACGACGTGCCGCGCGCGTACAGCGCGTCTCCCTCGGCCTCGAGCCGGCAGGGGAGAAAGCTCATCGTCGGCGAGCCGATGAAGCCCGCGACGAACTGGTTGGCCGGCCGGTCGTAGACCTCTTTCGGCGGCGCGACTTGCTGCACGACGCCGTCCTTCATCACCACGATGCGGTGACCCATTGTCATCGCCTCGACTTGATCGTGCGTCACGTAGATCATCGTCGTCGCGATGCGCTGTTGGAGCTTGACGATCTCGGAGCGCGTCTGTACGCGCAGCTTCGCATCGAGGTTCGAGAGCGGTTCGTCCATCAGGAACACCGCCGGGTGACGCACGATCGCGCGCCCCAGCGCCGCGCGCTGCCGTTGTCCGCCGGACATCTCTTTCGGCTTCCGCTTGAGCAGCGGTCCGAGGCCGAGGATCTCGGCGGCTTCCTTGACGCGCTGGTCGATCTCGGCCTTCGCGACCTTGCGCATCTTCAGACCGAACGCCATGTTGTCGTAGACGTTCATGTGCGGGTAGAGCGCGTAATTTTGAAATACCATAGCGATGTCGCGGTCCTTGGGGCCGAGGTCGTTCACCCGCCGGTCGCCGATGAAGATGTCGCCCCCGCTGCTGGTCTCGAGGCCGGCGATCATCCGTAAGGTGGTGGACTTGCCGCAGCCCGACGGGCCGACCAGCACCAAGAACTCGCGGTCGGCGATCTCGAGGGTGACGTCGTCGACGACGACCGTCTCGCCGAATCGCTTCGTGACCGACTGAAGTCGCACGGAGGCCATGGCCGACTGTTTGCATCCGGCCACAAATTGTCATGCTCACCCTTCGACGAGCTCAGGGTGACTCGGCGGCGAGGTCAGTCGGATTCGGGGGTGGCGAAGCGGCGGAGTGACCTGAGTGACGGGACGAAGTAGTACGCGCCGGTCAGCGGCGTGGAGTATGAGGTCAGCGCGTCGCGCACGCCGTCTTCGGCGCCGGCCATGCGGCGCAGCATGCGGTCGAGACGATGCTGGTCGGCGCTAAAGCCGACGAAGACGGTCCCATGGTCTCGCACCGAGCCGTACGGGACGTTGCGCCGGAAAATATCCAGCTCTTCGCCGTTTTCTTCAACCGTGGTGCGCGGAACGTGTGCGTCGACCGGCATCACGTCTTCGGGCAGCTCGACGCTGTCGGGTTTGGTTCGCCCGATCACGCGCTCTTGCTTCTCGACCGGCAACGCGCTCCAGTCGTCCGCGAGGTGACGCCATTGCTGGACGAGCAGAACGCTTCCGCCCGCGCCGGGCGCGCCGTCCGCGACGGTCGCGACGTCCGGCGCTTCTAGGAGGCTCGGATTCTCCGTGCCGTCCTCGAACCCGGTGAGGTCGCGGCTGTGGCGATACGACCAGCCGACGATCTCGCGTTCGACCTTCGCGACCGGCCGCAGCGTGACGATCGCGTCGCGCGCCAAGTCGAAGACCACGTCGTACGACGATCCCGCAATCCAGAGCCACGCATCGGCCTGCGTCGCGGGCATCGAATAGCCGCGAGCGCCGCGCAGCGGTTCGTTGAATCCGGCGAGTTCCGGCGGCGCATCGTCGGGCGCGACCGCGCGCCAGAGTTCCGGACGGAATCCGATCACGAGGTTCACGCCGCCGACCGTCGTGTGCGGTTCGTGGATGTCGACGATCGCCTGCACGAAGCGCGCCGGATCCACTCCGGAGACGACCGAGAATTCGAGGTAGGTGTGCGAGGCATCGCCGAGCGCGAAGATCCCCGTTTGCGGAATCGCCATCTCGTACCAACTATGCCTTGGGCGCCGAGGTTGCGTTCTCGTCGTAGAGCTGCATGAGGGCTCCGGGGCCGCCTGCCTGGTGTCCTTGCGCGCTGAGCATGCGGTAGACCGACGTCACCGCGCTCGTGACCGGCATCGGCGAGGTCGTAATGCTCGCCATGTCGCCGATGATCTCGAGGTCCTTCAACAGCAAGTTCGTGGTCGACCGGCGAAACTTGCCCTGGACCATGTTCTGGGCGTGCGCCGCGCGCATGGTGGAGTCGGCCCAGCCGCCGGCGAGCGCGTCCACCATCTGCGAAGGATCGATCCCGCAGCGCCGCGCGTAGGCGATCACTTCGGCCCAAAGAGCGGCGGTCGACGCGACGACGGCCTGATTGCACGACTTCGTGATCTGACCGTTGCCGACGGGGCCCATGTGCGTGACGTTCGCGCCGTACGCGGTGATCCACGGCCGCACGCGGGCAACGTCGGCGACCTCACCGCCGAGAAAGATCGAAAGCGTTCCGGCTGCCGCTCCGGCCGAACCGCCCGAGACGGGCGCGTCGACCCAACCTACCGAGATGTCGCGCAGCTGCGCGGCGAAACTGCGCGTCTCTTCCGGATGGATCGTCGAGTGGTCGACGATCAGACTGCCTTGCGTCGCCCCCTCCGCGAGACCTTGGTCGCCGAAGGTGACCTCTTCGACCGCGGTCCCGTCGGTCACGCACAGGATCACCGCTTCACACTGCGCCGCGAGTTCGGCCGGCGTGGCGGCAGCCTTCGCGCCCGCGTCGAGCGCGGGCTTCAGGCGCGAATGCGTTCTGCCCCAGACCATCACGTCGTGCCCGGCAGCGATCAGCCGCAGCGCCATCGGCGCCCCAATGTCTCCCAGTCCGATCCACCCTAGCGTGGCCATCCCATCCTCCTCGATCCCCAGCCTGACGGTAGGTAGTGCGATGCGGCGCAGTGGAGTGACCTGCCATGGGTGATCGTCGATATTTCGCCGCGGCTGCCGGGACGGGGATATGCGCCGTACTCGCGCTTGCGGCGCCAGCCTGGGCCCAGCAGTGCGCTCACCCGAACAGGGCGGCCACTACGATTTGCGGCACCGCCGCCGAAGGTTCCCGAATTCGTGCGCCGGATGGGTGTGACCGGGCGAGCGTCGTGCCCGCCGCATTTCGCACGCGCGCCGTCGGCCCCGATCACACGGTTCGGCTCGTCCGCGACGCGCTTCCGGACGTTCCGGAGCCGCCTGCTGCGTTCGAAGCGTGGGCAGCGGTCACAGCGTCGTACGCGCTTCGCCCCTAACGGACGCGCGGCAGATCGGCGTCCGCACCTCGCGGGATGAGGTAGTACGCGGCAACGATCAGGTAGAGCCCGAAGCTGACGGCAGGCGCGAGCAGCGAGGTCAGCATAGCGACGACGTAGGTTGCCAAGCCTACGCGGTAGGCGATGGTCGTCCCGCGAATCGTCTTCGCGTCGACCTGCTGGGCGAACGCGCCGCTGCGGGAAAGGTGCGCGAGCAGCAAGTTATATGCGATGGCGGTCCACGTGAGCGTGAGGCCGTAGAGGAAGGCTGCCGGCCGCATCGTCGGGTACGCGCCGAGGGTCGAGGTCGCGAAGGGAATGAACACGGTCCCGGCAAGCAGCGTGAGGTTGAGAAAGACCGTTCTGCGGTCGACGTGCGCCACCAGCCGGAACAGTGCGTGGTGGTTCTGCCACATGATCCCGATCACCGCGAAGCTCAACAGGTACGCGAGCACGTTCGGCCACAGCTCGAGCAGTGCTCGGGTGAGCTCACCTTCGGAAGGCGGAGCGTGAAATGCGGGCAGCGCGATGCCGAGGATCAGCACCGTGATCGCGAAGGCGAAGACGCCGTCGGTGAACGCCTCGAATCGACTCTTGTTCATCCTGGCGTCAGTTCGCGGGCGCGACGTCCATGCCCATCAGCGAGCGGATGCGGTCGCGGTCGCCGGCGAGTTCGGCCGCCGGTCCGTCGTGCACGACGCGGCCGCTGTCGAGAACGTACGCGCGCGCGGCCATCTTCAGTGCGAGCAGCGCGTTCTGTTCGACCAGCAGGATCGCGACGCCGGAGTTTTTCAGCTCGGCCAGGATCCGGTAGACTTCCTCGACCACGAGCGGGGCCAAACCCTGCGAGGGTTCGTCGACGAGGATCAGACGCGGGTTCGCGACGAGCGCGCGGCCGATCGCGAGCATCTCCTGCTCGCCACCGGACAGGCGTCCGGCCTTGCGCCCGCGCAGCTCGGCGAGTTTCGGCAAGTGTTCGAAGACCCGCGCGATCGTCCAATCGCCGCCCCGCGAATTCTCGGCGAGCTGCAGGTTCTCCAGCGTGCTCAGGTCCTTGAACATGCGCCGGCCTTCCGGGACGTAGCCGACGCCGAGCCGGGCGATTTTGTACGCCGGCCAGCCGGTGATCGTGTGTCCGGCGTACCGTACGGTGCCGGCGCGGGGCGGCGTCAGGCCGAGAATGCTGCGCATCGTCGTCGTCTTGCCGGCGCCGTTGAGCCCGAGCAGCGCGACACACTCACCTTCGCCGACCCTCAGCGAGACATCGCGCAGGATGCGGATCTTGCCGTAATTGGTGTACAGGCCCTCGACCGCAAGGAGCTCAGACATGATCGAGTACCTCTTTGCCTAGGTACGCATTGCGCACCGTTTCGTCGGCGGCGATCTGCGCCGGCGTCCCTTCGGCCAGCATCTTGCCGCGGTCGAGCACGGTGATGAAATCGGCGAGGGAAAGAACGACGCGCATGTTGTGCTCCACGAACAGCACGGTGAGTCCGAGCCGCGTGCGCAGATCGCGAATCACGCCGATGATGCGATCGGTCTCCGCCTCGGCGAGGCCGGCCATCGGCTCGTCGAGCAGCACCAGCACCGGATCGGTCGACAGGCTCATCGCGATCTCGACCAGGCGCTGAGAGCCGTGCGCGAGCTCGGACACCTGCCGGTCGCGGTGCGCGGTGAGGTTGACGAAGCCGAGCAGCTCGTTGACGCGCGCATCGACCGCATCCGCCGCCGGCCCGCGCGGCGTGCGCAGGCGGAAGGCCTGCTTCGCGTGCGCGCGCACGCCCAGCCGGACGTTCTCGCCCACCGTCAGTTCGGGGAAGACGCTCGGCGTCTGGAACGTCCGTCCCATCCCCATCACGATGCGCTTCCAATTCAGCGCACGGGTGACGTCCTGGCCCTTGAACGTCACGCGCCCGCTCTCCGGGAACGCGTAGCCCGAGATGGCGTTGAAGAACGTCGTCTTGCCCGCGCCGTTCGGACCGATCAGCGCGTGGATCGTCCCCTCACGCACCGCAATCGAGACGTCGTCGACCGCGCGAACGCCGCCGAACACTTTGACGATGCCGTTTGCCTCGAGCAGAATCGTATCAGCCACCGTGGCTCCCCTTCGCGACCGGCGCTGCGTCCAACGCGTGATCGGGCGCGTCGTCGCCGGTCACCGCGGCGCGGCGTTTCATGAAGGCGCCGAGCGAGCCGAGGATGCCCCTTGGGAAGCCGAGGACGCACGCGACGAACAGCGCGCCGAGGATGATCTGCCAACGCGGCGTGATCGTCGAGATGATGTCTTGCCCGATCACGTAGATTGTCGATCCGACCAGCGGACCCCAGATCGTGCCGGCGCCGCCGAGGATCATCATGATCACGAAGTAGCCCGACTGATGCCAGTCGAGCATCAGCGGGTAGGCGAAGTTGATGCTGAGAGCATAGAGCGCGCCGGAGAGACCGGCGAGCGTCGCGGAGATCAGCAGCGCGACGAAGATGAAGCGGTCGGAGTCAAGGCCGAGATAGCGCACGCGCGCCTCGTTCTGCCGGATCGCGACGAGCGTGCGGCCGAACGGCGAGCGGGCGATGACCCCAAACGCCAGGATCGCCGCCACAAAGACGGCGAGCGCGAAATAGTAAAAATGCAACTCGCCGAGCACAACCTGCCCGCCGGGGACGTCCAGCGGCGGCCGAACGACGTTCATCCCATCTTCGCCGCCGGTGACGTCGGTGAAGCGGTACGCGATGAAGTAGAAGATCTCGCCGAACGCGATCGACAAGAGGCCGAAGTAGATCCCGCGACGGCGCAGGAGAAACGGCGCCAAAACGAGCGCGCCGAGAAACGCCGCGACCGTCCCGATCGCGATCGCTTCGAGGAAATGAACGTGCCAGTACTTGATCGAGAGCGCGACGCCATAAGCACCCAGACCGAAGTACGCGGCGTTTCCAAACGCCGGTAGCCCGGTGAGCCCAAGCAGCAGGTTGACGCTCATCGCGGCGATCGCGTAGATGAGCGCGGCTGCGACGATGGAGATGTCCAGGTGTATCAGCGGGCCGAGCCACGGTGCACAGGCGAGCAGCGCCACGATGACGATCAGGACGATCATCTGCCCGCGGCGGCTCATCCGAAGATGCCTTCTTCGCCGAAGAGCCCGCGCGGTCGAATCATGAGCACCAGCGCCATGAGCACGTACATCGAGACTTCACTCGCGGCCGGGACGAATAGCGTCGTCATCGAGATCGTAATCCCGATCAGCAAGCCGCCGACGATGCTGCCGAAGAGGCTCCCCATCCCGCCGATGATCACGGTTACGAACGCCGGCATCAGCAGCTGATTACCGCTGGTCGGCGAGAGCCCCAGCATCCCGGCGGCAAGCACGCCCGCGACCCCGGCCAGGAAGATGCCGAGGCCGAAGTTGACCGCGTAGAGCACCTGCGTGTTGGTGCCCAGCGCGGCGATCATCTCCGTGTCCTGCACGGCTGCGCGCAGACGCAGCCCGAATCGTGTGCGCGTCAAGAACAGCCAGAGCGCGATCATCGCGACGAGGAGGACGGCGACGATGAAGATTCGGAACGCCGGAAAGTTCATGAACCCGAGCGCGACGCTGCCCGAAAGTGACGGTGGGCCGGAGAACGGGACGCCGTTCGCGCCCCAGATTTCGCGGTAGATCTCTTCGGCCATCAGCGAGAGACCGAACGTCATCAGCAGGCTGTAAAAGGGCTCGCGCTTGTAGAGCGGACGCACCAGCGTCCGCTCTACAATGATCCCGACGAGCACGGCGATCAGCGGCGCGACGATCAGCGCCACCCAGAACGGCATCCCGCGCGAGACGATCGTGAAGGCGAGATAGCCCGCGAGCGTCATGAAGCTTCCGTGCGCCATGTTGATGGTGCCGGTGAGGTTCATGATCAGCGAGAGCCCGATCGCCACGATCGCGTAAAACGCGCCGAGCACCAGCCCGTTGAAGAGCTGCGGCCCGAGATGCTCGATCACGAGCGTTGAATTACGTGTAACCGAGCTTGCAGACTTTTTCCTTGTCCGCGATCGTCTGCTCGACGGCTTCGGGAGCCTGAGTGTCGGTGACGTCGAAGAGGTCGAACTTGTCGCCCGGTGTCCCGTTCGGCCGGATCTTCGCGACCCACATCGGCCACATCAGCTGGTGATCTTCCTTGCGGTAGTAGCCCGTGCCGCTGAAGATCGATTTGAAGCGAACGTTCTCGATCGCACGTGCCAGCTTGACGGGATCGGTCGTTTTCGCTTCGGCCATCGCCGTCAGCAGCCGGTCGAGCGTCACGTATCCGAAGCAGTTGCGCGCCGTCGGCGGTTTGCCGAACCGCTTCGTGCTCTCGGCGACGAAGTCGGTCGCGAGCTTGTTGTTCTTCCCGAGCGTCTTCTCGCTCTTGTAGTACCATTCGACGCCCCAGTAGCCTTCGCGCGCTTCCGGCGGCAGACCGTAGAGCGGCTCGAGTTCGACCTGCGGCCCGCCGACCGGGTACTTCTTGAGCAGGCCGAACTGGTTCATTTGCTTGAGGCAGTTGGTGTAGTCGTCGCCCTGCACCAGCACCAGCACCAGGGTCGGTTTCGCCGCATCGATCTTGGTGAGGTAGGAGCTGAAGTCGGTCGTTCCGAGCGGGGTGAGCTCGTTGCCGACGATCTCCCCGCCGATCCGCGCCAGCACGTCCTTGAACCCGGTTTCGAGCGCGTGCCCGTACGCGTAGTCGGGCGTGATCATGAACCATCGCTTGCCGAAGCGCTTCGCCAGCGAATATCCCGTCGCGTGGGTTTCCATCCAGGTGCTGTGGCACGTGCGGAAGACGTTCCAGTGGCAGCTCTTGCCGGTGACGTCGTCGCTGTGGCCGCCGGAGTCCATGAACAGCGTCCCCAGGGAGTTCGAGACGCCCGCGACCGAGAGCGACACGCCGCTCGAGACCGTGCCGCAGAGGGCGACGACCTTGTCCTGGTTGACCAGTTTACGCGCTTTTTGCGCGGCCACGCCGGGGTCGTTCTGCTCGTCCTCTTTGACGAGTTCGACCTTGCGCCCCATCACGCCGCCGCGCTTGTTCCAGGCGTCGGCCGCCATCTGGTAGCCCGCGGTCTCGTTCTCGGCCGGGCCGGCGTAGACGCCGGTGTACGGTTCGAGGAGGCCGATCTTCAGCGCATCGGCCGCTTCGCCGATACGCGGAAGGTAGGCGGGAATCCCGAGCGCTGCGGCCGTGCCGGCTCCGGCGAGCG
>JAQBPL010000217.1 GCA_028287545.1 Vulcanimicrobiota bacterium
CGCCTCACTCCCGTGGGTCGTTATCCGGGCAGGCGGGTGTAGAATCGGTACACGATGCGACAACGGGTCAACCCAAGGTCCACGCCCTACGAACGCGACTTCGCCCGCTGGGCGGAGGATCAGGAAGCTGCGGTTCGTGAGCATCGCTGGAGCGATCTCGACGTCGAGAATCTTTGCGATGAGATCGGTGAATTGAGTCGTTCAGCTCGCCGCGAGCTCCGGTCGCGCCTCGCCACCTTGCTTGCACATTTCTTAAAACGGTCGCATCAGCGAGACCGCGCGAGCCGATCTTGGGACATCACGATACGGGAACAGGCGCTGCAGGTAAGCGATCTGCTTCGAGAGTCTCCGTCGCTCGGTGCGCGGATGACCGAACTCACGGAACAGGCCTACCGTCTTGCGCGTCTGCAAGCCGCGAGAGAAACCGACCTGCCCCTCGAGACCTTCCCGAACAGCATGGACACGGAGACAAGTGCCGCATTGGACCATGCGTTACATAACAGCGAGTCCACCTGAACGAGTGAACGCGAGAGCGATTGCTCGCCCCCTTCGCATGTGACGCGCGCCCCACACGCTCTGCACGCGACGAGCGAAACGCGCGGAAACGCTCGCATGCGAGTGTGCCAAAATGTTTGCCTTCCGCACCGGCCGGAAAGGACGTTTCTCGGCACTACGCTGGAGGCAACGAATGGCGACTTACGACTATTTCGAGTTTGGAATCTTCGACAATCGCGACACTGCGGAAGCGGCGGTGAATCGCCTGCACGGACTCGGCTATCAGCCGGACGAAATCGGCGTGATGATGAGCGATAAGACCGCCGCGCGCGACTTCGCTCACGAGACCGGCAGCAAGGTCGCGAAAGGAGCGGCGACGGGCGCAGCCATCGGCGGCGGGCTCGGCGCCATCATCGCCGGGCTGACCGCCACCGGCAGCGTCGCGACGATCGTCGGGACCGGCGGCGCCGCGACACCGATCGTGGCCGGACCGCTGGCGGCGGCGCTCGCGGGCCTGGGGGTCGGCGGCGCGGCCGGCGGCATCCTCGGCGCGCTGGTCGGCGCGGGGATCCCGGAGCACAAAGCCCGAGAGTATCAGGACCGCCTGGACCGAGGCGGCATCCTGCTAGGCGTGCGGCCGAGGGTCGACGATCGAGAGCGCGTCCGCGACATCTTGAGCGAGGGCGAAGAGGCCCCGCGCCACTCGCGGAACTAAGGGCACCCCGAAGGGCCGGACGAAATGTCCGGCCCTTTTCGCGCCGAACACTCCAGCGTGAACCCGCGCCTGGTGAATCTGCTTTCGAGCTTCATCCGCGGTTCGAGCGAGTATTCGCTCGCGCGGCTCGAATTTGCGATGGGCTCGCTCGGCCGGCCGGCGCCGCCGGTGCTCGACCGGCTCCCCGACGCGTCGGCCGCGACGCTCGCCGAGCGCTGGGACGTCGTCGAGGAGCAGCTGGCCGCAGCGGTGACCTACGTGAAACAGGTGGAAGCGGGTTCCAGTACGGAGCTACGAGCCGATCCCGCGTTCCGCCGGCTGCGCCGCACGGTCCGCGAGCTCGACCAATACGCACGCGCGCTGCGCTGGGTCCTGACCGTCCATGGCGGCGATCCCCAGTAGGAGAAACACCCGATGGACTTCCTCAACAAAGCGCTGGAACAGGCGAAGCAGCTCCAGCAGATCGCCGCGGAGGCGATGCAAAAAGGCTACGAACAGGCACAGCCGCTCGTCGCGCAAGGCGTAAAGCAAGCCCAAGACCTGCAGAAGACGCTGATCGAACAAGCGCCGAACGTCACCGCGGCGGCGCAAGAACAATACAATGCCGCGCTGCAGCACGCCGGCACGTTCATCGCAACGGGCAAGACGGTCCTGGAAGCCGGAACGAATGCCGCGCAGCAGCATTTGAACACGCTCGGCGAGCAGGCCCAAAAAGCCGCCGACGCGACGCGCGCTGCGGTGCATGAAGCAACGGCGCCGAAGCCGCCCAACCCGCCGGGCGGTCCTTCAGCCTAGACTCGGCGCGTTACCTCGAGGAAGCGGCGAACGCCGCCGCTTTCTCGACCGCGACCGCGATGCGCACGAAGCCGTCGAGGCCTTCGTCGAGCAGCGCGCGCGCCTGCTGCGAGCCGGTGCGCAGCGCGTGCTGCGTCAGCAGCAGCCGCAGCCGCGAACGCTCGCCCTCGTCGAGGTCGTGCGCCACCAGCGGCGTCGGCCCGAGGCGTTGCGCGTGCTCGCGCAGCACGAACAGCTCGCCGCCGGTCATTCCGCTCGCGAGGTTGCGGCCGGTCGGGCCGATGATCGCCACCGTCCCCTTCGTCATGTACTCGCAGGCGTGGTCGCCGGCGCCCTCGATGACGATCGTCGCACCGCTGTTGCGGACGGCGACTCGTTCTCCCGCCGTCCCGCGCACGTACGCCTCCCCGCCGCGCGCGCCGTAGAAGCACGCGTTGCCGATCGCGGGCTCGCTCGGCAGACCGGCGCCGCGCACGATGATCGTGCCGGAGCTCATCCCCTTGCCGGCGCCGTCGTTGGCTTCGCCGTCGAGTTCGAGCGTGATCGGCGCGGCGAGGAACGCGCCGAAGCTCTGCCCGGCGCTTCCCGTATACCGGTAGGTCGCCGGGCCGACGTACTCGCCGCGCGCGGTCCGCGTGACGGCGTCGTAGGCCAGACGCGTGCCGACTGCGCGGTCGGCCGGCGTGATGCGCTGCGTTCCACCCGGAATCGCCTCGTCGTCGAGGTGCGCGTTGTCGATGCGCGCCGAGTCGTACGGCGAGCGCGTCTCCGGCAAGCGCAGCACTTCGTCGAGATCGATGTCGCGCGCGCGGTCGTAGCGCGGGCGCACGAGGTCGCTGCGGCCCTGGATCTCGGCGAGGGAGCGCGCGCCCAGCGCCGCCAGACGGCGCCGCACGTCGCGCGCGACGTAGCGCAGGAACGTCTCGGCGTCCTCGGCGGTGCCGGGGAATTTTCCGCGCAGCGCCGCGTCCTGCGTCGCGATGCCGACCGGACAGGTGTTCTGATGGCACTGGCGCGCGTAGATACAGCCCAGCGCGACCAGCAGCGCGCTGCCGAAGCCGAACATGTCGGCGCCCAGCATCGAGGCCAGCACGACGTCGCGGCCGGTCTTGAAGCCGCCGTCGACGCGCAACTGCACGCGCCCGCGCAGCCCGTTCGCGACGAGCGTGTGGTGCGTCTCGACCAAGCCGAGTTCCCACGGCAAGCCGGCGTGTTTGATCGAGCCGAGCGGAGAGGCGCCCGTGCCGCCGTCGTGTCCGGCGATGTGCACGACATCGGCGCGCGCCTTCGCCACGCCGCTGGCGACGTAGCCGATCCCCGACTGCGCGACGAGCTTGACCGCGATCTTCGCCTTCGCGTTCGCGCGGCGGAGATCGTAGATCAGTTGCGCCAGGTCTTCGATCGAGTAGATGTCGTGATGCGGCGGCGGTGAGACCAGCGACTGGCCGGGCGCCGCGCCGCGGAGCACAGCGATCTCGGGCGACACCTTGAAGCCGGGAATCTGTCCGCCTTCGCCCGGTTTGGCACCCTGTGCGATCTTGATCTCGAGCTCTTCGGCGGTCGCGAGATACTCAGCCGAAACGCCGAAGCGTGCCGAGGCGACCTGCTTGATCGCGTTGAGCGTGCGGGTCGGATCCTCGCCGCCCTCGCCGCCGTTGCTGCGCGCGCCGGCGATCTTCGCGCCGAGCGCCACCGCTTCGTGCGCCTCCGGGCCGAGCGCGCCGAGCGACATCGCCGCGGTGACGAACCGGGCCAGGATCGCTTCTTCCGGCTCGACGTCGTCGAGCGGAATCGCCTCGCGGATCGGGACCGCTTCGATCAGATCGTGCAGGCTGATCGCTTCGCGCTCTTCGAGCGCGTCGGAGAGCGCCATGAACGCGGCCTCGTCGCGGCCGACGATCGTCTTGCGCAAGCCCTTGAGCAGCGGCGGATCGAACGCATGCCGCACGCCGTCGCGCCGGAAACGGAACAAGCCGCGCTGCGGCGGCTCCGCGCCTTCGTTCGCCAGCGCATCCCAGGCGCGCAGATCTTCTTCGAGCGCTTCGAAGCCGAGCACCGGCACGTGGGCCGCCATCCCGGGGAAACAGGTCGCGACGAGGTCGCGCTTGAGGCCCAGTGACTCGAAGGTCTGCGCGCCGACGTACGAACGCAGCGTGCAGATCCCGAGTTTGGCGAGAATCTTGACCAAGCCGGTGCGCAGCGCATCGAGGAACGGCGTCGCCGTCCCCGTCTCGGCCGACGCGGCCCGCGCCGCCAGCCACGGGGTCACGACGTTCGCTCCGGCCGCGATCAGCGCGGCACAGCCGTGGGCGTCGCGGGCGAAGCCGTCGCACGCGGCGATCGAGGCCTGCATCCGCAGCCCCGCGTCGGTGAGCCGCTGGTGGATCGCACCGGCGGCCAGAATCGCCGGCACCGGCAGCGCGGCGCCGCGGTCGTCGAGCACGAGATAGCTCGCGCCTTCGCGTACGGCGCGTTCCGCTTCGTCGGCGATCGCGGTGATGCGCGAGCGCAGGCTCCCTCCGGCGCAATCGAGGGCGATGCGGTGCGGGATGAGGCGCACGTCGTACGAGAGCGCGTCGAACGCGCCTTCGTCGAGGATCGCCGTGTCGATGGTGACGATGCTGCCCGGCGCGGGGACGTCGCCGTTGGTCGCGCCGCTGCCGACCCACGCGCGCACGTCGAAGACGAAGCCTTCGCGCAACGCGTCGATCGGCGGGTTCGTCACTTGCGCGAAACGTTGGCGCAGATACTCGCTCACCGGCAGGCGGCGCGAGAAGAACGCGAGCGCCGCATCGTCGCCCATCGAGGACACCGGCTCGGTCCCTGTCGCCAGCGCGCTGACCACTGCGGCGAGTTCGTCCTTCGTGTAGCCGAAGCGCACCAGGTCGCGCTGCATGACGGCGGCGTCGATCTCGCGCGGCGATTCGGCCGGCGGATCGAAGCGCCACGACGCGACGGTCGCGCGGAAATCGGAACTCTCACGGCGCAGCGAGCGGAACGCGTCGGGCCGGAGCAATTCGCCGGTCGCGAAACGCACGAGGATCCGTTCCCCCGGGCCGAGCCGACCGCGCTCGACGATCGGGTCGCTGCCGAAATCGACGACGCCCGCTTCCGAGGCGGCGAGCACGCGGCCGGACGCCGTACGGCACCAGCGCAGCGGACGGAAGCCGCTGCGGTCGAGGGCGGCGCCGACGACGTCGCCGTCGGCGAAGACGATCGCCGCCGGTCCGTCCCACGGTTCCACCGTCGGGACGTGCGCGTCATAATACGCGCGCAGCCGGTCGTCGCCGTCGACGGCGGGCGAGAGCATCAGGTCGACCGCTTCGTGGACGCGATGTCCCGCGCCGACCATCGCGTCGAGCGCGATGTCGAAGTCGAGCGAGTCGCTGGCCCAGCGCGGCGAGACGACGCCGCGGGCGCGCATCCAGGCGCGGTTGCCGGTGATCGTGTCGATCTCGCCGTTGTGACCGATCAAGCCGAACGGCTGCACCAAGCGCCAGCGCGGCGCGGTGTTCGTGCTGAACCGCTGATGGAACACCGCGAAGCGCGAGCGGCAGTCCTCATCGCGGAGGTCGGCAAAATACGGCCCCAGGTCACTGGCCGAAAGCATGCCCTTGTAGACGACGGTGGTTGGCGACGCGCTGACCAGCGTGGCGGCGTCGCCTTCGTCGCGCAGCGTTTTGATCACGGCGCGGCGCACCGAGCGCATCCGCTCGCGCGCGTTGCCCGGCCCGACGTCGACGATCAACTGCTCGTACGACGGCGCGGTAGCGAGCGCTTGCGCTCCGAGGATCGAATGGTCGACCGCCGGGACGCGCCAGCGCATCGGCGCGACGCCCTCGTTGCGGATCGCGGTCTCGACCCGGCCGCGGAGCGCCGCAGCCAGGCCCGGCTCGGTCGGCAAAAACACGCAAACGGCCGCCAAATGACGTTCCGGGATGCGGACGTTCGCCTGAGCCAGCTCGCGCATGAAGAGCGCGCGCGGCGTTTCGAGCATGATCCCGGCGCCGTCGCCGGTGCGGCCGTCGGCGGCGCGGGCGCCGCGATGCTCCATCGCCGCGACGGCGGCGAGGGCGAGGCGGACGACCTCGTGGGTGGGGCTGTTCGTCAGGTCGGCGAGGAAACCGACGCCGCAGGCGTCATGCTCTTCCGGGTACATTGAATCTTATACGATAGTCGATCTCGGCCCGCGGGTCATTCGACAAACGGAGTATGCCGGACCGGCCCGATGCGACACCCGAGAGGATCGACGAGCTAGCGGCGCTTGTGCTTTCCGCTGTGCGCGACGATCACCGTGCGCCGCACGTCGGAACGAACTTCCGCGGAGATGGGCGGCTGCGCGGAAAGATTCTTCTTGATCAAGTTGCGCCACGGCAGCGTGCGCGCGTCCAAACGCACGTCGCGCCCGTGCGCCCGCGCCGAGCGGATCATCTCGACGAAGCGGCTCACCTCTTCATCGCCAAGGACTTGTACGTCGCGGACGTCGACGAGGACAGTGCGCCCCTCGACCCCGGCCAAACCGCGCTGAAGCACGTCGAACGACGCGATGAGCTCGGCATCGAGAAGACCGATCAGCCGTAAGGCGACCGGTGCTGGGGCAACGAGCGTTTGGGGTGCATACACGAAAGAGCCACTCCTCGATGATCAGGTGCTTCATCGACGATACGCCCGCCCGCTGAGAAAAGTTTGAGCGTTCGATAAAAGAATGCTAGAAAGTGGGGGTGCGCACGCTCAGCCCTCCAAGCCGAGCGTCACCATCATCCGATAACCGACATCGAGCGCGCGTTCATCGATGTCGAACCGAGCGTTGTGGTGCGGGTATGCCGACTCCGCGCCGCCTCGCGAACCGACGATGAAGTAGGCGCCGGGCCGTACCTCCTGCATGAACGACATGTCCTCCGCCCACATGACGATGTCGTGCTCGACCACGGCCTCCGAACCGAGTTCCCTGCGCCCCACCGCTCGCACGACGTCGTTCATCTCCCGCGCGTTCACCGTCGGCGGGTACGACCAGTGGTAGGCGAACTCGTACTCGAAGCGCATCGCCTCGCCGAGTCCCTTGAGGATGCGCTCCATGCGCTCGGGCATCGTCCGCCGCACCTCGGCATCGAATGCGCGCACCGTGCCCTTCATCGTCGCCTCGTCCGGGATCACGTTGAACGTCGTGCCGCTGGTGAATTGCCCGACCGTCACGACCGCCGGGTCCTTCGGAGCGACTTCGCGGCTGACGATGGTCTGCAGTGCGGTGATCACGTACGCGCCGGCGGCGATCGGATCGACCGCGAGCTGCGGCATCGCACCGTGGCCGCCCTTGCCGCGAATGGTGAGGTCGAACTCGTCCGCCGACGCGAAGAACGCGCCGTCGCGCACGCCGATCTTCCCGACGTCGAGACCGCTGTAGAGGTGCAGCGCGAACGTGCGATCGACGTGCGGGTTCTCGAGCGCGCCGTCGTCGATCATCTTCTGCGCACCGGCGTGACCTTCTTCACCCGGTTGAAAACAGAACACGATCGTGCCCGGAACCTCCGACCGGCGCGCCGCGAGCGTCTTCGCCGCCGCGAGCAGGATCGAGACGTGGCCGTCGTGTCCGCACGCGTGCATCACGCCGCGCCGCTGCGAGCGATACGGCACGTCGTTCAGCTCGACGATCGGCAGCGCGTCCATGTCGGCACGCAGCAGCGTCACGGGGCCCGGCTTGCCGCCGCGCAGCGTTCCCAGCACGCCGGTCTGACCGATGCCGGTGCGGAGGTCGTCGAGCCCGAGCGTGCCGAGTTCGGCCGCGACGTAGGCCGCCGTGTCATGCTCCACCATGGAGAGCTCGGGATGCGAGTGAAGGCGGCGCCTGGTCGCCACCAGGTCGGCCTGCGGAATCGACGCGATGTTCACGCTGGGGGCCTTCGTTGACCCGAAAAAAGACGCCTCGCCGCGACGAATCGCGACGAGGCATCAGGGTTCCGGAGCTGCGCGCTAGTTGACCGTGCCGCTCGTGGTCGTGACGTAGACGGTGACGGCAGCCGTCTGTCCGTTCGTGTCGTGCACGGTGATCTGGCACTGCCCCGCCGCAACGGACGTGACGTTGATCGTCGCTACCGATCCGGCGGCGCTGGCGGTGAACGTTGCGATTCCGCTGCACGAGTTGGGCGCAGTGCTCGTCGCGGTGATGACCCCGGCGTAACCGGTTTCGAAGGCGTTGAAGGACAGCGTCGCACCCGCCACAGTGAACGTGAGCGAGCCCGCGTTCACGAACAGCAGACCCGGCGCGGCCGTCGGCGTCGCGGTCGCAACCGCCGGGACGACGACCGCCGGCGGGGTGCTGTTGTCGCCGCTGCAGCCCGCTGCGAACAACGTCGATGCTGTCGCGATCATAGCGGCGAGTGCGTTGCGAAGACGCATGGTCGATACCTTTCTCTGCTCACGCATCAGTACACCAGCCGTCCGATCCGACCGGGGTTCAGGCCCGTGCCGGGTTCGCAGAACCAGAGCGAGCCGTCGGGGGCGACGGCGATGCCTCTCAAACCGAGGCCCGTAACGGGCGAGGTGAACTCCGACACGGTTCCGCCGGTCGTGATCCGGCCGATGCGATCGAGACCGTTCTCGGTGAACCAGAGCGCGCCGTCTTGCCCGACGGTGATCCCGACGGGTTGCCCGTTGGCCGTCGCCGTCGGAAACTCGCCGGTGACCGAGAACGAGTTCGCCGACAAGCGCCCGATCTTGCTCGTGCCGTTCTCGGTGAACCAGAGGTTGCCGTCGGGACCGCGCACGATCTGCTCGGGCACCGTTCCCGCCGTCAGCGAGATCTCGCTCTGCGCCGTAAACAGGTTTGTGATGCGCCCGATCTTGTCCGTCGCGGACTCCGTATAATACAGGTTGTTGTCGGGCGCCGTCGCGATGCCGAACGGTCCCGAGTTGGCCGTCGGAATCGACGTCTCGCCGGCCGCGCCGGAGGTGATGCCTTGGAAGCCGACGCGGCTGCTGCCGTTCCCGACGTACCAGATGTTGCCATCGCCGCGATCGACCAGGCCTAGCGGATTATCGGGCGGAGGCGGCGCGAAGAGCGTGCTGAACTCGGTGAACGTTCCGGTCGTCGTGACCCTCCCGATCTTGCTCGTGCCCGGCGCCGGCGTCGTCGAAAATTCGGTGAACCAGAGGTTGCCGTCGCTCGCGCCGACGATCATCTGCGGCTGCGCGTTTGCGGTCGGCACCGTGAACTCGGTGACGACGCCGGCCGGGGTGATGCGTGCGATCTTGCTACCGGGATTCTCGGTGAACCACATGTTCCCGTCGGATCCCGCGGCGATCCACTGCGGCCGGTTCGTGGAGACCGGAATCGAGAATTGGTAGATCGTCGGTGTCGGCGTGAACGCGGCGTTGACCGTCGACAAGCCGGACCCCGTCGCGACGACCGTTGCCGTCGGCGTACCGGGGAGTCCGCTCGCGAGGGTCCCGCCGTTATACGTCAGCGTTGCCGTCGTCGCCGCGTTCGGGATGTCGTTGGTCGACAGCGACAAGGTACCGCTGTTCGTCGAATCGTTGATCGCGAGGTGGATCGGCGTGCTGTAGTCGCCGGGCCCGACGATCGTGTTGCCGTCGGCGTCTTTGGCCGCGACGTTGACGTTAACGGTGGTGGGTACCCCTGCGTTCGGAGAGGGGTTGCTCAGCGCCATGGTTATCGTCGTGACGACACCGTTGAGCGTCGCGGAGACCACATTCGCCACGCCGAGCACGATGGATTTGGTCACCGACGCGCGGCTGAGCACGCTGCCCTGACCGTTCTGCGCGTCGTAGGTCGCGAACGCGAACGTATCGGTTCCGATCGGCGCGTCGATCACCAGCGTGCTGACCGGCGCGTTCAGGTATTGCGCGGGGCCGTTGTTCACGCTGACGCTGGCGCTGCGCGCCGTCGCCGGAACGTATTTCGGAGTGCGCGCCGCCGACTGCGCCGATGATGCCCAGTTCATCGTGAACGTGACCTTGGCGGTAGCTTGGGTTTGGCCGCCGTTAGCCGGCGGGGCCACCGGAACGGGACTGGACCCGCCGCCTCCGCCGCTGCAGGCAGCGAGCGCCGCTGCGAGAGCGGCCGCGCCGAGCCGCGCGCCGACGCGCAATGACCGGCGGCGACCGATAGGCAGAACACCCATACGCGTGTCTCCTTCGAGAACGGACGAAACAGCCTCATCACCATCCGGGGGAGGCAGGTCCGTAGCGTTGGGAACCGCCCGCTCTTTTCCCTTTGCGGCATTGCGGGCGCCCGCCGCCGCGCGACCGTGGCGGTGGCCCTCTCTTCGGGAAAGTAGGGCAGGGGCCGCAACGATCGACACGGGAAGCGGCGTCGATGCCGACTCAGTCGTACGCGCACGGTGCCTCCGTCGTCCCGCTTCTGGGTGAGACGATAGGCGACAACCTCGACCGGATCGCGGCCCGCCTTCCGCATCACGATGCGGTCGTTTCGGTCCACCAAGGGCGGCGCCTGACCTACGCCCAGTTCGCTGCCGAAACGGACCGGCTCGCCAGGGCCTTCATCGCGGCCGGCGTCGGGCACGGCGAGCGGGTCGGGATCTGGTCGCCGAACTCGCTCGAGTGGGTGCTCGCCCAGTATGCGACCGCGAAGGCCGGTGCGATCCTCGTCAACGTCAACCCGGCGTATCGCCTGCACGAGCTCGAGTACGCGTTGCGGCAGAGCGGCGTCTCGACGCTGATCGCGCTCGACGCGTACAAGACGAGCGAGTACCTCGCGATGGTGCGCGAAGTGCGCCCGGCGCTCGACGCGCTGCGCGAGGTCGTGATCGTCGGCGAGACGGCGGCGCAGCGCGGCGAGACCGGTTGGGACGCCTATCTCGCGCGCGCCGCGGCGTGCGACGACGCGACGCTCGCCGAACGGAAGGCCCGCTGCCAGTTCGACGAGCCGATCAACATCCAATACACCTCGGGGACGACCGGCTTCCCCAAAGGCGCGACGCTCTCGCACCACAACATTCTCAACAACGGCTACTTCATCGGCGAGGGCTGCCGCTACACCGAGCACGACCGCGTCTGCATCCCGGTGCCGTTCTACCACTGCTTCGGGATGGTGCTCGGGAACCTCGCCTGCACCACGCACGGCGCGGCGATCGTCATCCCCAATTGGACCTTCGACCCCGTGCTCTCGCTCGAAGCGGTCGCCGCCGAGAAGTGCACGTCGCTCTACGGCGTCCCCACCATGTTCATCGCCGAGCTCGCGCTGCCGAATTTTCGCGACTACGATCTCTCGACGCTGCGCACCGGGATCATGGCCGGCTCACCCTGCCCGGTCGAGGTGATGAAGCGCGTCCAGAGCGAGATGCACATGCCCGAGGTCACGATCTGCTACGGGATGACCGAGACGTCGCCCGTCTCGACGCAGACGATGACCGACGATCCGCTCGAGAAACGGACCGCGACCGTCGGCCGCGTCCACCCGCACATCGAGGTCAAGATCGTCGACGGGGACGGCCGCATCGTTCCGCGCAACACGCCGGGCGAACTCTGCACGCGCGGCTACAGCGTGATGCTCGGCTACTGGGAGAATCCCGAAGCGACGGCCGGCGCGATCGACGCCGCGCGCTACATGCACACCGGCGACATCGCGACGATGGACGACGACGGCTACGTCAACATCAGCGGACGCATCAAGGACATGGTGATCCGCGGCGGCGAGAACGTCTACCCGCGCGAGATCGAAGAGTTCTTATACACGCATCCCGCGATCAAGGACGTCCAGGTGATCGGTGTCCCCGACGAACGCTATGGCGAGGAGCTCTGCGCCTGGGTCGTGGTCAACGAGGGCGCGACGCTGAGCGAAGACGACGTCAAAGAGTACTGCCATGGGAAGATCGCGCGGTTCAAGGTCCCGCGGTACGTTCTGTTCGTTGACGGGTGGCCGATGACGGTTAGCGGCAAAGTCCAGAAGTACAAGATGCGCGAGACTTCGATCGAACGGCTGGGGCTGCAGGGGGCTGCGGGGATCGTCACCGCTTAGCGCGCGCTAATCGGTTTTTGGCGTTGTGGTTGGGGTGCGGGGCGGGGACGTGCTGCGGCGGGGACGTTCCCTGCGCGCCATCCATGGCGCTCCGGTCACTCGGTTGCTCCGTCGCTCTCGCCATCCTGGCTCCGCGACTCCGCAAACGCCCCGCCGCAGCACGCCCCCGCCCCGCACCCCGGCACGATCGTCGCGTGCGACTCCGTGCGGCGCGATGGTGGCATTGAGTGCACACCAATAAAAAAATATGCAGACTCCGGAGTTGCCGCACGCGCGACGCGCGTGACGACGCAGGCCAACGTGTTGCTGTTTTGTCAGGCCGAGCTGTGAGCATGTCCGGCGGAGCTGTCGATCTGTCAGGCCGAGCTTGTCGATCTGTCAGGCCGAGCTTGTCGAGGTCGCTTCGTGTCGGCCCGAGCGGAGTCGAGGGTCGACGCCACATCTTGCTCTTCGCGATTGGGGGTCGCGCTTCGCGCTTCGCTCAGCGCGACACGAGGCGACCTCGACAAGCTC
>JAQBPL010000244.1 GCA_028287545.1 Vulcanimicrobiota bacterium
TGAACAGCCGCGGCATGAGCGGGAAGTGGAAGCACATGTGGCACTCGTCGCCGTCGCCGAAATACGACGAGAGGTCCTCCGGCCACTGATTCGCCTCGGCGAGGAAGATGACGTGCGGAAACTCCTGCTCCAGAACGGCGCGCAGGATCTTGATGACCCCGTGTGTTTCGGGCAGGTTCTCGTTGTTGGTCCCTTCGCGCTCGCAGAGATACGGCACGGCGTCGAGCCGGAAACCGTCGACGCCGGCCCTCGCCCAAAACCTCATCGCGTCGGTGATCGCGGCGATCACCTCGGGATTGCGAAAGTTGAGGTCGGGCTGGTGCGAGAAGAAGCGGTGCCAATAGTATTGGCCGGCGACGGGATCCCAGGCCCAGTTCGACCACTCCGTGTCGGTGAAGATGATGCGGGTGCCGGCATACGTGCGATCGTCGTCGGACCAGACGTACCAGTTGCGCTCGGTCGAATCGCGCGGCGCGCGCCGCGCGCGCTGAAACCACGGGTGCTGGTCGGAGGTGTGGTTGACAACGAGTTCGGCGATCACGCGAATGCCGCGTTCGTGCGCCTGCGCCACGAGCGCGCGCACGTCGTCGAGCGTGCCGTACGAGGGGTGCACGCCGGTGTAGTCGGCGATGTCGTAGCCGTCGTCGCGCAGCGGCGACGGAAAGAACGGCAGCAGCCAAAGCGCGGTGATGCCGAGCTCGGCGAGGTAGTCGAGCCGCGCGGTCAGCCCGCGCAGGTCGCCGATGCCGTCGCCGTCGGAGTCCTGGAACGCTTTGACGTGCGTCTGGTAGACGATGGCGTCGCGATACCAATGCGGATCGTCACGGCCCGTCATGAGGCGGTCAGCGGAGAGGCGATGTCCTCCAGCGATTTGCGTTCGGCGTCGACCCCGAGCACGATCTCCACGCCGCCGCCGATCATCATCAGCACCGCTCCGGCGATCCAGCCGATCGCGAGCATGTGCGGGTCTTTCGTCGAGATCAGCTTGCCGTAGATCAAAGGCGCGACGGCGCCGCCGACCAGCGTCCCGATCGCATACACGAAAGCGATCGCGGTGGCGCGCGTCTCGAGCGGGAAGATCTCGCTCACCGTCAAGTACGCCGCGCTCGCCCCGGCACTGGCGAAGAAGAACATCACCGACCACCACAGCGTGATCGTCGCCGCGTTGAGACCGCCGCGCAAGAACATCATTGTCGAGAGAATCATGAGGACGCCGCTGATCAAGTAGCATCCGGCGATCATCTTCCTGCGCCCCACGATGTCGAAGAAGTGTCCCAGCGTCACGGCTCCGAGAAAGTTGCCGACGGCGAAGGGCATCGTGTAGAGGCCGACGTCGCCCGGCGCGACCTTGAAAAAGGTCGTCAGCGTCAATCCTTGGGTGAAAAATACGGCGTTGTACAAGAATGCCTGCGTGATCATGAGGGTCATGACGAGTACGGTGCGTTTCGGATACGTCCTCGCCATCGTGACTACGGTGTCGATCGGACCGTGTTTGCGCGTGGGGTCGATGGTGATGGTCCTCTCCGGCGGCGGCGTGAGCGTACCCCCGCTCTCCGCCTCGACCTCGCGCTCGACCGATTGCACGATCTTCTCCGCCTCGTCGTGCCTTCCGTGCGTCAGCAGCCACCGTGGACTTTCCGGGATGCCCTGCCGGATGAACAGCACCGCTACTGCGAGGATGGCGCCGAGGCCGAACGCGAGCCGCCAGCCGAGCGAGGGCGGAACGAAGCGCCCGTCGAGCAGCGGAATCGAGAGTGCCGAGCCGACCAGGGTGCCGATCCACCACGAGCCGTTGATCGCGATGTCCGCGACGCCGCGCCGGCTCGAGGGGATCAACTCGTCGATCGCCGAGTTGACGGCGCTGTACTCGCCGCCGATCCCGGCGCCCGCCAGCATGCGGAACAGCGCGAAGCTCCAGAAGTCCCAGGCGAACGCGGTGAGTACGGTACAGACGAGATACCAGGTCAGCGTGACGAGGAAGAGCTTCTTGCGGCCGAGCCTGTCGGTGAGGATGCCGAAGACGATCGCGCCGACGCAGGCGCCGATGAGGTACGCCGTTCCCGCGGCGGTCGCCTGAACGTCGCTGAGGTTGAGGCCCTGTTTCGAGGTGAGCGTCGGCCCGATCGTGCCGACGATGGTGACCTCGAGGCCGTCGAGGATCCACGTGATCCCGAGGCCGATCACGATCAGCCAGTGCCATTTCGCCCATGGCAAGCGGTCGAGCCGGAACGGAATGTTCGTGGTGATCTTTTTGGCGGCAGGGACAGCCAACGGACCTCCGGCGGGGGGACAAGCGGCCCTTCGTGTACCCACCCGGGTTCCGCGAGAATCGACGGGGCCAGCGGCCTCGGAGCGGCCGCCGTTCGGTAATGCGCCTTACGGCGGCGGTCGGCGATCTTGTCTATGCTGGGCCCATCTCCACGCCCGCTCCTGTTACGGAAAGGTTCACCATGAAATCACCTCTGGCCGCGCTGCTGGTCGGCGCTGCCCTCCTCGCGATTCCGGGGGCGGCCCTGGCGCAACCCTCGACGGAGCCGGCGCCCGCAGCCGGTCCGGCGACCGCACCCGCGGCGGCGCCCGCGATGGCGCCGTCGGCGATGGCGCCGATGAAGCCCCCCTCGAACGGCGCCACGATGCTGTGCCGTCCCGCGACGCAGGGCGAAAAGCCCACCGCGATGATGGGCAGCACCGGCATCGTGTGCAAAACGATGGACAAGATGATGCAGAACGGGATGATGATGGTCCCCAACACCAAGTCCGCCGCGGACGGCGCCTGGCAGGGGTGGCTGACTCAGGCGCTGCTGGTCCCTGTCACCGCACCCGGCAACGGCTAACTCGCGTTCGGCGGGCGGGCGTCGTGCCGTCCGCCGTTGCGGGTTTGTTGCTCGCTAGAGCAGGGTTCTGCGCAAATCGGCGAGCGCGTGTTTCACCTCGACGCAGAACCGCGCGGCGGCGGCGCCGTCGATGACGCGATGGTCGTACGAGAACGAGAGCGGTTGGATCAAGCGCGGTACGAACGCGGCGCCGTCCCAGACGGGGCGGATGTCGGCTTTGCACGCGCCGAGGATTGCGACTTCCGGCGCGTTGATGATCGGGGTGAACGTCGTGCCGCCGATCGACCCGAGCGATGAGATCGTGAACGTAGCGCCGCTCATCTCGGCCGGACCGAGCTTCCCCTCACGCGCCTTTGCGGCGAGTTCCGAGGTCTCGCGCGCGATGTCGAGCACGCCTTTTTTGTCGGCGTCTTTGATGACCGGGACGACCAGTCCGCTAGGCGTGTCGGCCGCGAAGCCGATGTTGTAGTACCCCTTGAGGACGAGCTCCGCGCCGTCGAGCGACGCGTTCACCTGCGGATACGCTTTGAGCGCCGCGATCGCCGCCTTCATCAAGAAAGCGAGCATCGTCACCTTCACGTCCTTGCGCTCGCCGTTGATCTGCTTGCGGAATGCTTCGAGATCGGTGACGTCGGCGTCTTCGTTCTGCGTGACGTGCGGGATCATCACCCAGTTGCGCGCCAGCACGGGCCCGCTGATCCGCTGGATGCGCGAGAGCGGGACGCGTTCGATCGGACCGAACTTTGCGAAGTCGACGCTCGGCCACGGCGGAAGGTTGAGCAGGAGGCCGCCGCCGGCGGGCGCGCCGCCGCTCGGCGCGGGCGACGTGAGCGTCGTTTTGACGAACGCCTGCACGTCGTCGCGCGTGATGCGGCCGTTCGGGCCGCTGCCGCGAACGCCGGCGAGACCGACGCCGAGTTCGCGCGCGAAGCGGCGGATCGCCGGCGATGCGTGAACGTGGCCGTTGCTCGGAGCACTCGTGACCGGTCCCGCCGGAGCCGCTGCCGCAGGCGTTGCCGGAGCAGCGGGCACGGCGGCCGGAGCGCCCGCGCCGTTGGAGGACGGCGGACGAGCGGGGGCTGCGGAAGCCGACGGTGCCGCCGATTTCGCGCCGCTCGCGGCGACCTTCGCGACGATCGTCGCGAGCGGCGTCCCCTTCGAGACGGTGTCGCCGACCTTGACCTTCACCTCGCGGACGACGCCGCCGCTCGTCGCCGGCACTTCCATCGTGGCCTTGTCGGATTCGAGCGTCACCAGCGGTGCCTCGGCGGCGATCGTGTCGCCAGCTTTGACGAGCACTTCGATGACCGGAATCGCGCTGAAGTCGCCGATGTCGGGGACGACGAGCTCGATCGTGGTCTCTTGCTCCACCGGAGCCGCTTCCGCGGCCGCCTCTTCGGTCGCCGCCGCGACCGCGCCGCTGATGCCGACGGCATCCGTCGCGGGCGACGCCGCGAGTTCCGGGAGAACCGCCGCCGGCGGTGTGGGGACGCTCGCCGGCTGTTCCGACTCGACGGTGACGAGCACGCTGCCCTGCGAGACCTTGTCGCCGATCTTCACCCGGACGTCTTTGACGACGCCCGCGGCGGTGGCCGGGACTTCCATCGTCGCTTTGTCGGACTCGAGCGTGACGAGCGGCGCGTCCTTGGCGATCGTCTCGCCCGGGCGCACCAGCACTTCGATGACGGGGATCTGGTCGAATCCACCCAGATCCGGGACGGTAAGTTCGATCTGCGCCATTAGCGTGCCGCGCCTAAACCGTCGTCGGCTCGGGCTTGGCGGGATCGAGGCCGTACTTCGCGATCGCTTCGGCGACGATGCCGCGTTCGATCGTGCCGTCGGCCGCCAGCGCGTTCAGCGCCGCGAGCGCGACCCAGCGCCGGTCGACCTCGAAGAACGAGCGCAGCTGTTTGCGCGTGTCGCTGCGGCCGTAGCCGTCGGTTCCGAGCGCGTGGAATTGGCGCGCGCCGACGAACGGCCGGATCTGCTCGGCGAACGTTTTCACATAATCCGTCGCGACGACCACCGGCCCGGCGTGCCCTTCGAGCTGCGCGCGCACGTACGGCACGCGCGGCTCGTCCTTCGGGTGCAGGAGGTTCCAGCGCACGGCGGATTCGCCGTCGCGGTGGAGCAGGGTGAGGCTCGTCGTGCTCCAGATGTCGGCGACGACGCCCCAGTCCTCGCGCAGCAGCTCGGCGCCCGCGATCACTTCGCGCAAGATCGCGCCGCTGCCCATCAGCTGTACGCGCGGCTTTCCCTTCGCCTGCCGTCCGCCGTCGCGCAGCAGGTACATGCCGCGCAGGATGCCGTCCTCGGCACCGGCCGGCATCGCGGGATGCTGGTAGTTCTCGTTGAGCAGCGAGATGTAGTAGTAGATGTCTTCCTGTTCGCCGAGCATCCGGCGCACGCCGTCCTGCACGATCGTCGCGACTTCGTACGCGAACGTCGGGTCGTACGGCTGACAGTTCGGGATCGCGGCGGCGAAGAGGTGCGCGTGGCCGTCCTCGTGCTGCAAGCCTTCGCCGTTGAGCGTCGTGCGCCCGGCCGTGCCGCCGAGCAGGAAGCCGCGCGTGCGCATGTCGCCCGCGGCCCACGCGAAATCGCCGATCCGCTGGAAACCGAACATCGAGTAGAAGATGTAGAAGGGCAGCGTCTGCACGCCGTGCGTCGAGTACGCGGTGCCCGAGGCGATCCACGAGCACATCGCGCCCGCTTCGTTGATCCCCTCCTGGAGAATCTGGCCCGCTTTGTCCTCGCGATACCACATCAGCTGATCGGCGTCTTGCGGCCGGTAGAGCTGACCTTCGGTCGCGTAGATGCCGAGCTGGCGGAACATCCCTTCCATCCCGAACGTGCGCGATTCGTCGGCGACGATCGGCACGACGCGCGGGCCGACCGTCTTGTCGCGCAAGATGGTCGAGAGCGTGCGCACGAAGGCCATCGTCGTCGAGATCTCGCGCTCGCCGCTCGATTCGTGCAGCGCGGAGAACGCCGCGCGCTCGGGCACCGCGAGCGGCGCTTCGACGTTGCGGCGGCGCGTCGGAACGGAACCGAGTTTGCCGACGCGGTCGCGCAGGTATTCCGCTTCGCGGCTGTCCGGCGCGGGCTTGATCAGCGGAACCTTCTCGAGATCGGCGTCGGAGATCGGGATCGAGAAGCGGTCGCGGAAGAAGCGCAACTGCTCGACCATCAGTTTCTTCTGCTGGTGAGCGATGTTCATCCCTTCGCCGGCCGAGCCCATGCCGTAGCCCTTGATGGTCTTCGCGAGGATCACCGTCGGCGCGCCCTTGTGCTCGATCGCGGCCTTGTAGGCGGCGTACACTTTATGCGGATCGTGGCCGCCGCGGTTGAGCGCCCACACCTCGTCGTCGGTCATGTGCTCGACGAGCTTGCGCGTCTCCGGATAGCGCCCGAAGAAGTGCTCGCGAACGTACGCGCCGTCGCGCGACTTGTACGTCTGGTAGTCGCCGTCGAGCGTCTCGCCCATCAGCTTGACCAGCATGCCCGTGTGGTCCGCGGCCAGGAGCGGATCCCAGCGCGAGCCCCAGATGACTTTGATGACGTTCCAGCCGGCGCCGCGGAAGATGCCCTCGAGCTCCTGGATCACCTTGCCGTTGCCGCGCACCGGACCGTCGAGCCGCTGCAGGTTGCAGTTGACGACGAAGATCAGGTTGTCGAGCTTCTCGCGCGATGCGAGCGAAAGCCCGGCGAGCGTCTCCGGCTCGTCGATCTCACCGTCGCCGAGGAAGCCCCACACCTTGCGGTCCTGCGGATCGATGAAGCCGCGGTCGCGGAGGTAGCGCATGTAGCGCGCCTGGTACACCGATTGCAGCGGTCCCAGTCCCATCGACACCGTCGCGAACTGCCAGAAGTCCGGCATCAGCCACGGATGCGGATACGACGGAACGCCTTTGCCGTCGACCTCGCGGCGGAAGTTCTCGAGCTGCTCTTCGCTGATGCGGCCTTCGAGGAACGCGCGCGCGTAGATCCCCGGCGACGAGTGGCCCTGGAAGTAGACGAGGTCGCCGCCGTTCGCGTGCGACGGGCCGCGCCAGAAATGATTGAAGCCGATGTCGTAGAGCGTCGCCGCCGACGAGAACGTCGCGACGTGGCCGCCCAGCTCGCTGTTGTCTTTGTTCGCGCGCACGACCATCGCCATCGCGTTCCAGCGGATGTAGTGCCGCAGGCGCTCTTCGATGTCGTGGTCGCCGGGGAACGGCGCTTGCTGATCGACGGGGATCGTGTTGACGTACGGCGTCGTCTGGGCGGCCGGCGTCCGCACGCCGCGGGTCGCGGCGCGCTCGACGATGGCCCGCACCAACTCGCTTGCCCGGCCCGGCCCCTCGTGCTCGATGACGCCGTCGAGGGCGTCGAGCCACTCGCGGGTCTCCTGCGGGTCCGGCTGCGCGGCGGCCGCGCCGGAAGCACCGTTGGTGGCGGGAAGAGCGGACGTGTCGATCATGGCGTCCTTCGCGAACGAGAAGTGGCGTACGGCGTCATTCTAACCCGCTCGCTTTCGTGCGCAGCCCGCCAAACCGGGCCGATAGCCATCCAATTCAGAGCTATCCAAGCACGAAAGCGGGATTGGACCGGGCCGCTTCGCGAATGGACGGTCCATGCGGACGGGATGGTCCGAGTTGGCGATCGCGCTCGACCGGGCGAGCATCGTGCCGGTCTACCGGCAGATCTACGAGCGGCTGCGGGAGCAAATCCTGGTCGGCGCGCTCCCTGAGGAGACGCGCCTGCCGCCCGAGCGCGCGCTGGCCGGCCGGCTCGGCGTGAACCGTTCGACGGTCGTGCACGCCTACCGCGATCTCGCGGCGGACGGGCTGATCGAGCAGCGCGTCGGGTCGGGTTCCCGGGTCGCCTCGACGCTGCGCGGCGGGCAGCCCGACCGCTCGGCCGCCGTTCCGTGGTGGGTCACCTTGCCGCCCTGGCGGGTCGGGCAATTCCCAGCGGTGCTGGGCGAGCTTGCCGCGAGCGGGCACGGCGACGTGATCGGCTTCGTCCAAGGCGTTCCGCCCGCCGATCCCTCGCCGCTCGAGGATCTCTCGCGCTCCTTCGCGCGGGTCGGCGGCGACGTCAACTTCGTGCTGACGTACGGCGACAGCGAAGGCTACGCGCCCTTGCGCGAGGCGATCGCGGCGCGCATGCGCGCGCGCGGATGCGCGGTGGATCCACGCGACGTCCTCGTGCTCACCGGCTCCACGCAGGGGATCACGCTGGTGGCCCAGTCGCTTGCGGAACCGGGCGACGAGATCGTCGTCGAAGCGCCGACCTACCCGGGCGCGCTGCAGATCTTCCAAATCGCCGGACTGCGCGCGATCACCGTACCGGTCGACGAAGGCGGGATGCGCGTCGATCACATCGAGGCGATCCTGCGCACGCGCCGCCCGCGCTTCATCTACACGATGCCGGCAATTCACAATCCGACCGGGGTGACGATGAACGCCGACCGGCGCGACCGCCTCGTCGTGCTGGCAAAGCGGTTCGGCGTGCCGGTCGTCGAGGACGATCCGTATGGGGAGCTCGTCAATCCCGGCGCATCTCCGCTGCTTGCGCGCGACGCGGAGTACGTGATCTATCTCTCGTCGTTCTCGAAGACGATCGCGCCGTCGCTGCGCCTCGGCTGGCTCGTCGCGCCGCGCACGATCTACGAACGGCTCCTGCTGCGCAAGCAGTCGTTCGACATGGCGTCGTCGATGTATATCCAAGCGGGCGTGCGCGATTATCTCGAATCGGGCTACGATCCGCACGTCGCGGCGTTGCGCATGGAGCTGAAGGAGCGCCGCGCGATCGCGTTCGCTGCGATCGAGCGCTATTGGCCCTCCCAGCTGCGCGCCGCGAAGGGCGGCGACGGCTACTACCTCTGGGCGACGGCTCCGCGCGACCTGCGGGCGCGCGCGCTGCTGACCGCGTCGGAACGGCACGGCGCCTCGTTCATGTTCGGCGAGGCGTTCTTCGCGCAGTCGGGCGGCGACCACAACTTCCGTCTCGCGCTCACGCCGGTTCCGCGGTCGTCGATCGAAGAAGGAATCCGCCGCATCGGGGAGGCCGCGCGCTGACCCGTCGAGCTCAAGCGTTTCCGTCGGCGGCGCTGCTGGCGTGGTATGCGCGGGCGGGCCGCGTGCATCTGCCGTGGCGCTCGACGCGCGATCCCTACCGGATTCTGATCAGCGAGACGATGCTGCAGCAGACGCAAGTCGAGCGCGTCATCCCGCTCTACGAAGCGTTCGTCGCGCGGTTCCCGACGTTCGAGGCGCTCGCGGCGGCCGAAGCCGGAGACGTCGTGCGCGCGTGGCGCGGGTTGGGCTACAACAGCCGCGCGGTGCGCCTCCACGCGCTCGCGAACGCGGTCGTGGCCTCGCACGGCGGCGCGCTGCCGCGGGAGACCGCGCAGCTGCGCGCGCTTCCCGGGGTCGGCGCATACACCGCCGCGGCGGTGCGCGCGTTCGCGTTCGACCTCGACGACGCCGCGGTCGACGTCAACGTGCGCCGGGTGATCCATCGCGTCGCGTTCGGCGTCGAGCACCCGCCGCGCGCCGGCGTCGGGACGCTCGACACGCTCGCGATCGCCGCGGTACCGCGCGGTGCGGGGCACGACTGGAACTCCGCGATGATGGATCTCGGCGCGACGCTGTGTACCGCGCGAGCTCCAAAGTGCTTGATGTGTCCGTTGCGCGACGCCTGCGTTTCGGCGCCCGTCGATCGCGCGCAGCTCGCCGAGCGCGCGCGTGCGAGCGCCCTGCCGAGTGCGCCGCAAGGAAAACTTCCGTTCGAACGGACCGCGCGCTTCCTGCGCGGTCGCATCGTCGATCGGCTGCGCGATCTCGCCTCGGGCGAAACGATCGCCCTCGACGCGCTGCAGGGGGACCTCGCTCGCGTCGTTGCGGCCGACCGCTTGCAGGAAATACCCGATGTCGTCGACGCGCTCGAACGAGACGGCATCGTCATGCGGATCGCAGAGTGCGTTCGGCTGCGCTGACGTACGAAGCGAACATTTCATTCGCTGCGCTTTGTCCGGTAACGCGCGCAAACGCGTTTACGCCCCCTCGCTGAGGGTAGGAGTTCGGGGGTTCGCTCAACTCCTCTCCAGCACAGGGATCACTCAATGACGCTACCGCGCATCGCCGCATGCATCACCATACCAGCCGCGCTCTTGCTCTCAGCTTGCGGAGGCGGGTCGACCTCGCCGTTCGTCAACAACGCGACGCAAGGCACGGCACAGGTGCGCTTCGTGCAGGCCGACCCGAAGTTCGGCCCCGTGGACATCTACTTCTTTCAAAGCGCCGGCGGCCAGACCACGACTCCCGCATTTTCCGGCCTGGCATTTGGAGAAGCGAGCGACTATCAGGCGCAGACTGCCGTGCCCAACACGCTCGTCGCTCGCGCTGCCGGATCCGCGTCGTCGAGCGCGGCCGTGACGGCCTGCAACCTGCCGCCGCTCGCGAACGCGAACTACTCGGTCGTGATCGCCGACCAGAACGGAGCGCCGAACTGCATGGTGTTCCAGGATCAGAACTACAGCACCACGCTGCAATACCGCATGCACTACGCGGCGGCGCTCTATGCCGCAGCGAACCCGACGTTCGCGACCGTCTCGTACGGCGTCGGAACGACCCCGGCCGCATTCACGGCGCAGGGAACGAGCGGCGTGGGCGGGTTCCTCGGGTCGACGAATCCCATCACGCAATCCGGGAGCACCGGCAACCTCGCGAATGCGGCCGGCACCGTGTTCGGCGTAGGTCCGAGCGCCGCAGCCGGAGCGACGGTCACGGCGCTGACCTCACTTCCCGCGACGTCGATCTTCGCGCCGAGTTCCTTCACCGAACCCGACACCGCCGGGAGCCTCCCGTACTCGACCTATGCGGGCGTCTCGCTCTACGCGATCGATTGCACGAGCGCGATCCCCGGCACGCCGGCGCCGATCGCATGCAGGAGCGGGCTCGCGCTGATCGGTGTCTTCGACTCGAAGTAAAACGCGAAGCGGAAGACTGGTGAAAAAAGAAGAGGCGCGTCCGGTTTCCCGGGCGCGCCTTTCGTTTGGAATAATGACGAAATTCGGATTCTAAAAAATCGGGGACGAACTACTTCTTTTTCTTCGCGGGTTTCTTCTTCGAAGCTTTCTTCTTAGCAGCCATGTTTCTTCACCCCCTATCCTAGTCAGATTCCGTCTCTACCCTTGAGAGGCGAGACGGTCCACCAACGTGTTGGTAAGCGGCGGGGTTCCATTCCGGATGCTGTGCTCCTCCTGGGAATCGTAAACCTCGCGCACGGTCCCGGCCGCGACCCGCCTCAGCCGAACCAAGCCGGGAGGTCGGCGTAGCGTTCTTCTTTCCAGGGATCGCCGTCGTTGTTGTAGCCGCGGACCTCCCAGAAGCCCTTCTGGTCCGTCTCGCGGAACTCGATCCCGTTCAGCCACTTGGAACTCTTCCAGAAATACTTCTTCGGGACGAGCATCCGGACCGGTCCGCCGTGGATCGGCTCGATAGGCTGCCCGTCGAACTCGTACGCCACCAGCACGTCGTCGTCGAGCATCACCGAGAGCGGGAGGTTCGTCGTGTAGTCGTTGTCGGCGTGCTGGACGACGAACTTTGCCCCCGGGTCCGGCTGCGCGCGCTCCACCAGAGTCGAGAACTTGACCCCGACCCAGTGCGTGTTCTGCTTGGACCAGCGGGTGACGCAGTGGATGTCGCCGCGAAATTCGGCGGCCGGAAGGGACCGAAGGTCCTCCCAGCTCAGGTCGATGGGGTTGGCAACCGCTCCGAAAATCCGCAGCCGCCATGTGGCGGGATCGATGTTCGGGACGTCGCCGACGTGCAGGACCGGGAACCCGTCGGTCACCGTCTGACCGGGCGGCACGGCAGGATCCTTCTGCTTGAGAAACGGCATAGCGCCACCCGCTTCGACGCCGGCCGAAAAAGTCTCGCTCGCGACGGAGCGAAGGATGAGGCCGATGGCGATCCCGTTCCCCAAGCGCAAGGTCTCGCGCGCGCTCGCGCTCGAGGAGCTGGCGATCCTCGAACAGACGTATCCGAACGCGGTGACGGCGTTGCAGTACGGCAACCCGTTCGAGCTGCTGATCGCGGTGATCCTCAGCGCGCAGTGCACCGATGCGCGCGTCAACCTCACCACGCCGCACCTCTTCGCGCAGTACCCGGACGCGGCGTCGCTCGCGCGTGCCGACCAAGCCGACGTCGAACGGCTCATCAAGTCGTGCGGCTTCTTCCGCACGAAGGCGAAGAACATCATCGCCGCCGCGCAAGGGCTCGTCGCCGAACACGGCGGCGCAGTGCCCGGCGATCGCGCTGCGCTCGAAGCCCTCCCCGGCGTCGGCCGCAAGACTGCCAACGTCGTGCTGTCGGTCGTCTTCGCCGAAGCGGCGTTCGCGGTCGACACGCACGTCTTCCGCGTCTCGCACCGCTTGGGCCTGACGCTCGCGACGACGCCGCGCGGCGTCGAGGAAGACGTCACCAAACTCGTGCCGCGCGAAAAATGGCGCCACGCCCATCACTGGCTGATCCTCCACGGCCGCGAGATCTGCAAGGCACCGATCCCGCTGTGCGCGCGGTGCCCCGTCACGATGTGCCCGTCGCGCAAGATCGTCGAACGAGCGGCGAAGGAGAAGCTGGCGCTACGCGCCGCGACGGGGCGTGCTAAAAGCGCATAGGCCCCGGCTCGTCCAAATGCGCGGGGCGGGGGATTTGGGCGTCTTCGGCGATCGTTTTGAGGAGTTGGGAGCCGGTGAGGGGATCGCGATAGCCCGCGTCGGTCGAGAACTTCGAGAGATTCATCAGCGCGGGGGTGTCGTCGTCGAGGAATTGATATTCGCCCTCGAGCCCGGCGCCGGTAACGATCACGAGCTGGCGCTGCGCGTCGAGATCGAGCGCGATGCGCTTCTCGCGAAACCGCAATCGCAGGCGCGGCGGGTTCTCCAACCGCACGATCGTCACGCCGGTGCGCGAACCGAGGATCGAGTTGAGCCGTTTGACTCCCGTCGCGAGTACGTCGCCCAGCGCGGCAAACCGCGAGGCCGCGTCGTCGCCTCGCGGGACGGCGACGTTGCCGGTCGCCGAATCGATCGCAGCGCTCAGATCCCGGCGAGCCCGGATCTTTTGCGCCATGGCGACGATTGGGTTCTGCTCCTCGTCCATGGAAGACGTCTTTCGCGATGAGTTGGGAGGGGACTGCCGGGGCAGGCTGCGCGGCGCCGCCGGAACGCGTCTGGGCGGTGCTGCTGGACGGCAGGCGCTGGTCCGAGTGGAACCACGGGGTGCAATGGATGACGGTCGAGGGGCCGCTCTGTCCCGGCGGCGTGCTTACCATGAAACCGAAAGGTGTCCCGCAGACGGCGTTCCGCATCGAAGCGGTCGTCCCGAACCGCCTGCTCGCGCTGGCGCTGAGGGTTGGTCCGCTGGCGACGCTGCGGCTGCGCTGGAACCTCGCGGCGCACGCGGGAGGGACGTGGCTCGAGGCAAGCGTCACGACGAGCGGGCCCTTTGCCGGCCTCCTGCTCGCGCGAGCGGCGCGGCGGATCGGCGACGCGCTGCCGGCGAACCTCGAGCGCCTCGCGGCTTGCGCCGGCGCTGATCGCGCCGGCGCTGCGATCCTTCAGGCCGACAATGCTTCGCCTTCGCAATGGGGGAAGTCGTGAGCACGCATGGCGATCATCGAGGCTGCTGATCTGGGGAAAGTGTTCCGCCGCATCGTGCGCCGTCCGGGGATCGGCGGCGCCCTGCGCGCGCTCTTTTCCCGCGAGTACGAAGACAAAGCAGCGGTCGACGGCGTCAACTTCACGCTGGCCGAGGGCGAGCTGGTCGGGTACCTCGGTCCGAACGGGGCCGGCAAGTCGACTACGATCAAGATGCTCACCGGGATCCTGGTCCCGACCTCCGGGAGCATTCGGGTAGCGGGCATCGTCCCGTACCAGCGCCGTCAGGACAACGCCGAGAACATCGGCGTCGTGTTCGGCCAGCGCAGCCAGCTCTATTGGGATCTGCCGCTGCGCGAGTCGTTCGAACTCTTGCGCGCGATCTACGACGTGCCGCGCAACCGCTACCTCGAGAACCTCGCCCACTTCTCCGCGATCCTCGACCTCGAGCGCTTCCTCGATACGCCGGTGCGCCAGCTCTCGCTCGGCGAGCGGATGCGCGGCGATTTCGCTGCCGCGATGCTGCACGATCCCAAGATCGTGTATCTCGACGAACCGACGATCGGCCTGGACGTCGTCGCCAAGGAAGCGATCCGCGAGTTCATCACCCGCGTGAACCGGGAACGCGGGACGACGGTGATCCTTACGACGCACGACCTCGCCGACGTCGAGCGGCTGACGCCGCGCGTGATTCTCATCGACGAGGGGCGCGTCATCTTCGACGGCGCGCTGCAGCGGCTGCGCACGGAGTACGGAACCCACCGGACGCTGGTCGTCACCTTCGCCGAGGCCCCGCTCGACATCGACGTGCCGGGCGCCGAAATCGAGAGCCGCGAGGGCCTGGTCGTCCGGCTGCGCTTCGACCGGCGGCAACTCAGTGCGGAGGCGCTGATCCGGCGGGTCATGGAACGCTACCCGATCAGCGACGTCTCGATCATCGAGCCCGACATCGATACCATCGTCCGCCGCATCTACGTGGAAGGCTATCAGCACGGCGCCGTGGGGACGCCGTCGTGACGGGCGCGGTCGAACCGCGCCGCCGGTCCCGCTTTCGGCTCGAGCCGTACGTCGAATTCGCCCGCACCGCGATGGCTCGCGAAGCGACCTACCGTTTCGACGTCTTCACGACGATCGGTTCCTTCGTCGTGCGGGTCTATCTGTTGCGCATGGTGTGGACGGCGCTCTACGCGCACAACGCGGCGCCGCACGAGCTCTCCCGGCAGGCGATCATCACGTATTCCGCGGTCGCGCTGCTGATGGGGATCGTCATGGACATCGATCAGACCCGCGCGCTCAAGGACAAACTGCACGACGGCAGCATCGCGACGGACTTCCTCAAGCCGATCGTCGTGCCGTTCTATTTCTTCGCGGACGGCACCGGCGAGGTGCTCTTTCACGCGGTTCTGCTGATCCCGGCGACGCTGATCGCGCTGCTGATCTTTCACATCATCGTGCCGGGGCCGGGTGTGCTCGCCGCCTTCGCGCTCAGCTTCTTCCTGGGGTATCTGGTCGGCTTCTTCCTGAACTTCATCCTCAACTGTAGCGCGTTCTGGACGCTCGAGATCAGCGCGGTGCAGCTGATCGTGACGTGGCTGACCGATCTGTTCGGCGGAGAGCTGATCCCGCTGATCCTCTTCCCGGCCTTCCTGCAGAACTTCATCTACGCGCTGCCGTTCGCGGCGATGTTCTCTACGCCGCTGCTGATCTACGTCGGCGTGATCCCGCCCTCGCGCTACGTCGAGGTGATGGGCTTGCAGCTGGTGTGGATCGTCGGGCTGGCGATCGTCTCGACGCTGATGTGGCGGGCCGGTTCGCGCCGCATCGTCGTGCAGGGCGGCTGATGCGCTGGCGGCGCATGGCGGGCGTTTACCGCCAGTACTGGCGCATCAACATCCTCACGACTCTGGAGTACCGCGAGAACTTCCTGGTCTGGTTCGCCTTCACGTTCGTCTATCACGGATCGTCGATCGCCGCGCTGTGGATCGTGCTCACGCGCTTCCCGTCGATGAACGGCTGGAGCTTCCGCGACATGGCGTTCCTCTACTCGCTGTGGATGGTCGCCCACGCGCTGCACAACACGCTGTTCTCGACGGTCGGCGAGGTCCCAGACCATATCCGCAACGGCGAGTTCGACCGGCTGCTGGTGCGGCCGCTCGACACGCTCTTCCAGGCGATCGCGACGCCGGGCCAGGTGTTCCCCGACGAGCTCGTGCTCGCGATCGTCACCTTCGTCGCCGCGACGATCTACGCCGGCGTGCACGTCGACGCGCTGTTCCTCATGTTCATCCCGCTGATCTTCATCGGCGGCGCGCTGATCGATCTAGGCATCAACCTGATCATCTCGACCGCCGCCTTCTGGTTCGTGAAGGTCGACGCGCTGCGCTGGATCTTCGTGCAGCTCGAGCAGGAGTTCACCCGCTATCCGGTCACGATCTATACGCGCGGCGTGCGATTCGTGCTCACGTTCGTGTTCCCGTTCGCGTTCATGAACTATTTTCCGGCGCGCTATTTCCTGCACAAAGGGATGAGCGGCCTGGGGCTGCCGCCCGTCGCCGGTCTGCTCACGCCGGCGATCGGGATCGTGTTCGTGGCGCTGGCGTACGTCTTCTGGCGCTTCGGACTCAACCGGTACCAGGGAGTGGGGCACTAAGCGGCGCCTGCCCCGTCCCGAGCGCTTCGGCGGCGTCGCGATAGCGGGTGAGTTCGATCGCGTTGAGCGCGATCGACGCGTGCGCGACGACCCGAATGAGGTGCTCGCGTTCGTCCGGATCGAGGTCGAGGCCGCTCACGTTGTGGCCGTACACGACGATCCCGCTGACCCGGCGGTCGAAGAAGATCGGCGCGGCGAACGTCAGCCGCTCGTTCGGAAATGATTTTTGGATGAGCCGCGTGTCTTTGCCGGTGAAGGTCAGCGCGCCGCGCGTGCGGGTGATCGCCCGGGTCAACTCGTCGCTCGGACCCAGTTTGATCACGAAATCCGCCGGCCACTCGAAGCTCTCGGCGAGCAGGTATCCGCCGTCGGGCTGACGCGCGAGTATGCCGCCGAACGAGAGCTTCAACGCGTGCGCCGCATCCTGCAGCAGCGCGCGATACACGTCCTCAACTGTCTCGGCATCGAGAATGTAGCCGGCGATGAACTCGAGCGCCTGCCGCTGCTCCCCGCGGTCGCGGAAGATGAACCGGTCCACGAGGCGGTTGAGGAAACCCATCAGCCGCCCGGTGAAGAGGGCCACCACCATCGAGACGGCGATCAGGTAGCCGTACGCGAAATCGGTGTTGTTGTAGAACGCGTAGGTTCCGATCTCTTCGGCGACCGTGATGGTGCCGATGAAGGCCGCGGTGATCGCGACGTACACGACGGCGCGGCTGACGACGAAGTCGACGTTGAAGAACTGATGCCGCACGACCGCGATCCCGATGGTGACGATCGGGACGATCGTCATCGAGACCAGAATGCTGTTGAACCAGACGGGGATGTAGCCCGACGGGTAGAGCTGGTCGGACGCGAGCCGGGCGGCTCCGGCGAAGAGGAACCCGGCGGCGATCCAGCCGATGCGATGGCGGTCGTTGTGACGCGCGCGCCAGAACGCGATCACCAGCGCGACGACCGTCGTCGCGCTGACCGCGTAGTTGGCCCGCATCACGAGCACGTCGAGGCGCTCGGCGGGGACCGCCGCGTAGTTCAGCGACCACTGGGCGTAGGCGTTGAGCGTGCCGAGGATGACGGCGAGCCCCGCCGCGACGCACGCGAAGATGCGCTCGCGCGGAGCGTCGGCGTCTCCGTCGATCAGACACAGCGCGAAGAGCATCAGCGCGGGGCGGGCCGCTCCGCGGATGGTGTCGCCGATCCACATCGAGACCTGCCGCCACGGCGGCGGCAAGATGCCGTCGAAATACGTCGACGGCGCCTCGACGCCCGCCAGGCAGAACACGAAGAACGCTCCCGTCGCGATGCTCGGCTTCACCAAGAAGAGGATCGCGCCGAGCGAGACGGCGCCGACGAAGAGCACGATGCGGAGCAGGTCGAGAAAGCGGTTGCGGTTCGTCTCCTTGATCGCCACCAGGTGCAGCACGCGCTCCGTGCCGTTCCGCTCGATCGGAAGGTAGCGCTGCGGGTTGTCGTAGGTGAAGCCGTGCCCGACGATGCCGAGCTTGCGGTCGAGGGGCTTGATGCGGTCGACGCGCACGTGGTCGCCGAGCAGAATGGTCTCGCCGGTACGCGGCCGGCGCTCGGGGCGCAGTACCGAGGAGATCCTGTGCAGCAGCCGCTTCGCCGGAGACGGCGTCGCGGCGTGTGCGGCGGGCGCGGCCGTCTTCGCCGGGGCCGGCACGTGGATCATGTTCGCGTCGCCGTCCGTCGTGTAGCCGAACACGCCCAGCGGGTAGACGACGCGGACGAAGTCCGGGACGACGCGGGAGAGCGCGAGCGCGACGAGGATCCCAACGATCACCATCCGGATCAGCTCGGGTGGGCGCAGGGAGACTTTCGGGAGGCTCGGCTCTTCCGGTATCACCTTGGTCGAAGCTTACCCGACCGCGGCGGTCTTCAGGATTTCGGCGGGCTCCATTTGCCGACCATGGAGCGCGCGATCACGATGCGCTGGATCTGCTGCGTCCCTTCATAGATTTGCGTGATCTTCGCGTCGCGCATCATCCGCTCGACCGGATACTCGGTCGAGTAGCCGTAGCCGCCGAGGAGCTGCACGGCGTCGACCGTCACGCTCATCGCGACGTCGCCGCACTTGAGCTTCGCCATCGCGGCCCACGTCGTGACGTCCGGGGCGTTCTCGTCGCACTTGCGCGCGGCTTCGTACAGCAGCAGACGGGCGGCTTCGACTTCCGTCTTCATGTCGGCCAGCATGAACTGCAGGCCCTGCTGCTGCGAGATCGGCTTGCCGAAGGCCACGCGCTGCTTCGTGTACTCGGTCGCGTAGTCGAGCGCGCCCTGCGCGATCCCGAGCGCCTGCGCCGCGATGCCGGGACGCGACTTGTCGAGCACTTTCATCGCGATCTTGAAGCCGACGCCTTCTTCCCCGAGCATGTTGGCCGCCGGGACGCGGCAGTTATCGAACGCGAGCTCGACGGTCGGTGACCCGCGGATCCCCATTTTTTTCTCGAGCTTGCCGACGTTGAAGCCCGGCGTACCCTTCTCGACGACGAACGCCGAGATGCCGTTCGGGCCCTTCGTCGCATCGGTCACCGCGAAGACGGTCACGACGTCGGCGACGCTGCCGTTGGTGATCCAGATCTTCGAGCCGTCGAGGACGTAGTCGTCACCGTCGCGGCGAGCTTTGGTGCGCATCGAGCCGGCGGCGTCGGAACCGGAGCCGGGCTCGGTGAGCGCGTAGGCGGCGAGCTTCTTGCCGCTCGCGAGATCGGGGAGCCAGCGCCGCTTCTGTTCGTCGCTGCCGCCGATCATGATCGGCAGCGCGCCGAGTTCCTGAACCGCGATGAGCAGTGCCGACGACGCACACGCCTTGGCGACTTCCTCGACGACCTTCACGTAGGTCACGAACGAACCGCCGAGGCCGCCGTATTCGGCCGGAACCGGGATGCCGAGCAGATCGTTCTCGGCGAAGAGGTCCTTGATGTCCCAGGCGAACTCGGCTCGCTCGTCGATCTCCGCCGCGCGGGGCTCGACGCGTTCCTTGACCAGCTGGCGGACGACGTCCAGGATCATCGCCTCTTCGTCGGAGGCCTCGGGGCGGGGCGGTGCGATCGACATAGCCCAGCAAGATTCGACCGCGCGCGGAGGTCCGCCTCGGCGAATTGCCGATCATCGAAACATGCGATTCCTGGCCACCGTACGACCGGCGGCGCTTTTGACGTTGGCCGCGGCAATGCTGCCGGCGGCGAGCGGCGCGCAAAGCCCGACGCCGGCCCCAAGCCCGTCCTCGACGGCCACCCCGGCCCCGACGGGAGGGACGACCTCGATCACGCTGGTCTACAAAGCGCCGCCCGGCTGGGCGCGGGTTTCCTCGGTCGGCCCGGGGACAAGCTACGTCGTTCAGGACGGCGACAAGGTCCACACCCTCACCTTCGCGGCCGTCAGCCCAAAGCTGGGAACGCAGGTCGACGCATACGCCGCCGACCGCATCAGCGCTGAACGGCAGCGCGGCGCCGAAGTCGTCGACGAAGGTTCGACCACCGCGTGCGAAGGCGAACCGGCGCATCGGTGGACCATTCTGAGCGCGAGCACCGGCGTCGCGACGGAAACGAAGGTCCTCGCGACGACGGTCACCGGCGGGATCGCGACGGCGACGTACACGCATCGCCAAGGCGTCGGTGACCGGCGCGACGGGCTCGACGCTATGGGCAATCTCTGCCCTGGGCCGTTCCCGAACCCCGTGCCGGCAGGCTGGACCGCCCCGAAAGCGCGGTTCGGGATAACGCTCGCGCTCGACTCCCCGGACGCGACATCGACGTTCGTCGCGTCGTATCGCGTGATGGCGGCGGATCGCTTCGAAGTCTTCGAACGTGACGCGCTTCCCAAGGGAACCGTCGTCGCCGATCGCCGGGAACCGTGCGGCGCGGGACAGATGCATCGTGTCGACGTGAAAATCGGGGGCCAGATCGCGGAGATCACGACGACGTACCTCCACGGCGCCGGCTACCGCTACGTTTACACGCGGCCGGCGAGCCACGACGCCGATGCCGGAGCGGAACGCGCGCTGAGTGCGTTCTGCCGCGGCGCGTCGCCCCTCTCGAATCCGGCCTCCGCGCCGGTCTGAGCCGGAGGATCTCGCTTCTAGACTCCGGCCGGGATCGCCATCACCTCAGGTGCGGCTGGGACCTTGAGCTCCGCACCGGTCGCGGCTTTGACGTCGTCGACGCTGACGCCGGGCGCGACCTCGCGCAGGACGAGCCCCTCCGGGGTGACGTCGATCAGCGCGAGGTCGGTGATGATCTGCTGCACGACGGCCTTGCCGGTCAGCGGCAGGTCACAGCGCTCCAGGATCTTGTGCGCGCCGCCCTTCGCGGTGTGCTCCATCATCACGATGACGCGCTTCGCGCCGTGGACGAGGTCCATCGCGCCGCCCATCCCCTTGACCATCTTGCCGGGGATCACCCAGTTCGCGAGATCGCCGTTGCTCGCTACCTGCATCGCGCCGAGGACGGCGACGTCGACGTGCCCGCCGCGGATCATCCCGAACGACGTCGCCGAGTCGAAGAACGAGGCGCCCGGCAGCACCGTGACGGTCTCCTTGCCGGCGTTGATGAGGTCGGGGTCTTCTTGGCCCTCGTAAGGATAGGGACCGAAGCCGAGGATCCCGTTCTCGCTCTGGAGCACGACGGTGACGCCGCTCGGGACGTAGTTCGGGATCAGGGTCGGGAGCCCGATCCCGAGGTTCACGTACTGACCGTCATGCAGCTCCTGCGCGACGCGCGCGGCGAGCTGGGTTCGGGTGAGCGCCACCTTTATCGTCCTCCGTCCCGCTTGCGCGTAGTCACGCGCTCGATGCGTTTGCCGGCGGGACCGACCGCAACGACGCGCTGCACGTAGATCCCGGGCAAGTGGACCTGCTCGGGATCGATCTCGCCCGGCTCGACGAGCTCCTCGACCTCGGCGATGGTGATCTTCCCGGCCATCGCGCAGAGCGGGTTGAACTGTCGCGTCGCCTTGTGAAAGACGAGGTTGCCGTGCCGGTCGCCGACGCTCGCGCGGACCAGGGCAAAATCGCAGACGATCCCTTCTTCGAGCGCGTACTCGCGGCCGTTGAAAACGCGGACGTCCTTTTTGGGCGAGGCGACCGCGACCGAACCGTCGCCGTTGTAGCGCCACGGCAGCCCGCCGTCCGCGACCAGCGTGCCGACCCCGGCCGGCGTGTAGAACCCGGGGATGCCGCAGCCGCCGGCGCGGAGCCGCTCCGCCAGCGTCCCTTGCGGCACCAGCTCGACTTCCAGCTCGCCGGCGAGATACTGGCGCTCGAACTCTTTGTTCTCGCCGACGTACGAGCCGGTCGTGCGGCGGATCCGCTTGGCGTCGAGCAGGACGCCCAGCCCCCAGCCGTCGACCCCGCAGTTGTTCGAGACGGTCACCAGATCCGTCGCCCCGGCCTCCAGCAGCGCCTCGATCAGATTGTGGGGGATCCCATTGAGACCGAATCCCCCAACCGCGAGCGACGCGCCGCTGGGAATGTCTCTGACCGCTTCGGCACACGAAGCGACGACTTTGTCCATACGAGCCGGACTAGTGCTACGCGCGGTTGTCCCGGTCCCGCGCCCGTTCGGGTGTAGAGAGGGGGCCCCTCGGAAAGGTCGCCGGTCGCATGGGGGGTAAGGTTTGCAAGGCTCAGCGGCGCGCGGGTAAACCGTCGTGTGCTTCCGTTTTTCGACCGGCCGTCGACCGGCTATCGACCGGCCAGAGCGAGGCGAGACTTTTTTGAACCTCGAGGATCCGCAAATCGCGCACCTCGTCGACCTCTTCAATGCGGCGGCTGAATCCAATCGCCCGCGCGAAGAGCTGATGCGCGTGGTCCTCGGTGCCGCGCTCCCGATCGCCGGCGGCGACCTCGCGGTCGTCTGCGGCCCCGACGGAGAGACCGTCGCAAGTGCGCCGGCCGGGCCGGAACATGTGGAAGCCGCTGCGGAACTTGCCCGGCAAGCGTGCCGCGCTCTGCAGAACGACACCGCCGCGGGCGAAGTTTTCATCGCGCACCTGTCCGTCAGCCCGCCGTACGTCCTCGCGGTGCGTTGGGCGCGGGGGCGTCCCTCGCGCGTCGACGTCTGCCAAGTCGTCGCCAAGGCCTGTGCCCGGCTGCTCGGCCAAAACGAAGCCGCCGCGCCGCGCGAAGTCGGCTACGATCCGCTCACCGGGCTGCCGTCGCGCAGCGCGACGCTGCGCCACCTCGACGACGCCATGCACGTCGCCGCTCGTCTCGGGACGCGGGTCGGCGTCATCTTCATCGACCTCGACGGCTTCAAAGCCGTCAACGACACGTTCGGTCATGCCCGCGGCGACAAGGCGCTGATCGAGGCGGCGCAGCAGATGCGCGAGGCGGTCAGGCGCGGCGACTTGGTCGGGCGCATCGGCGGCGACGAGTTCGTCGCCGTCCTCGGCGTCGTCGAAAGCGAAGACGAGATGGCCGACGCCGCGCAGCGGTTTCTCGACCGGATCGCCTTGCGGGTGGAAGAAGACGGGATCGTGCGCGAAGTGCGCGCCAGCATCGGCATCGCCGTGTTCCCGCAGGACGGAACGACCGCCGACACGCTGCTGCAGCACGCCGACCAAGCGATGTACGCCGCCAAACAGAGTGGCGGCAAAGCGATGTGCTGGTATCGCGACGGGGTCGGCGCCGACCTGCACGCGCGGCGCGACATCCGAGAGCGTCTGCTCAGCGTCGATGGCGACCGCGACTTCCTCGTGTGCTGGCAGCCGATCGTTCAAGCGTCGACGCTGCAAGTCGTCGGCGCCGAGGCGCTGATCCGCTGGCGCCATCCTTCGCGCGGCTGGCTCGCGCCGCGTTCGTTTCTCGAAGCGGGGGGCCCGACGATCACGTCGACCATCGACGGGTGGGTGATCGGCGCCGTCGAGATGACGCTGCGCACGCTTCACAAGGAGTGGCCGCATCTGCGGCTGCACGTCAACATCGGCTCGACCGACGAAGCGATCTGCTCGGAGCTGGAACGCCTGCTCGACGAGTTCTCGCCGGTCAGCCGCTGCGTCGCGATCGAAGTCAGCGAGGCGATGAGCCAAGCCGATCCCGACGCGGTGAGCGCGTTCCTGCGCCGGCTCAAGGTGAAGGGCGCCTTCATCGGGCTGGACGGCTTCGGATCGCAGCCGACGTCGCTCGAGATGCTGGCGACGATGCCGCTCGACTTCCTCAAGATCGGTCGCCGGATCACGCAGAGCGCCGCGTACGATCAGCGCTACGAGCGAATCGCGCGCGCGGCGATCGCGGTGGCGCGAGCGCTGGAACTGCAGCCGATCGCCGACGGCGTCGAGAGCAGGGAGCAGGCCCGCTGGCTCACCGAGAACGGTGCGGATCAGCTCCAGGGATACTTCTTGGCACAGCCGATGACGACGCCGGATTTCGCCGACTGGCTCGCCTGGTCAACCAACACCGCAGCCGGCTGGGAGAACCGCGCGGTTTCTTAGGGTCGGCAAGCTCGCCGTGACGGGCGAGTTTAGATGCCGACGGCTTCTATCGCGTCGCGGTCGCGGAACTGCTTCCAGTAGAGTTGGGCGTATGCGCCGTCGCGCGCGAGCAGTTCGTCGTGCGTTCCGTATTCGACGATGCGGCCGCGTTCGACGACGAACACGATGTCGGCGTTGAGGATCGTCGAGAGGCGGTGCGCGATCACGAGGCTCGTGCGGCCTTCCATCAGCGGGATCAGCGCGGCTTGAATCGCCGCCTCGTTCGCTGAGTCCAGCGCGCTCGTCGCTTCGTCGAGGATCAGGATGCGCGGGTTTTTCAGCAGCACGCGGGCAATCGCGAGCCGCTGGCGCTCGCCGCCGGAGAGCTTGTGGCCGCGCTCGCCGACGACCGTGCCGTAGCCGTCGGGGAGCGACGCGACGAACTCGTGGATGTTGGCCGCCTTCGCCGCTGCGATGACCTCCGCTTCGGTCGCCTCGGGGCGCGCGTAGCGCAGATTCGCCGCGATCGTGTCGTGAAAGAGGTACGTCTCTTGCGTCACGATGCCGACGTTCTCGCGCAGGCTCGCGAGCGTCACGTCGCGCACGTCGAGCCCGTCGACCCGCACGGCGCCCTCCTGCGGATCGTAGAAGCGTGGCACGAGGCTGGTGATCGTCGTCTTGCCGGCGCCCGAGGGGCCGACGAACGCCGCCATCTGGCCAGGCGCGATGCGGAACGAGACGCCGGCGAGCGCCACGCGATCCGGGCTGTAGGAGAAGTGCACGTCCTCGAACGCGATCTCGCCGCGCACGTCGCGCAGCACGATCGCGTTCGGCTTTTCTGCGCCTTCGGGGGGCATGTCGAGATACTCGAAGATCCGCTCGAACACGGCGAGCGCCGAGACGATCTGGACCTGCACGCCCGCCAGCGACGACGCCGGCGTGTACAGCCGGCCGAGATAGGCGACGAACATGACGATCGTGCCGACGGTCGTGCCGCCGTTGATCGCAAGCCACGCTCCGGCCAGCCACACCATCGCGGGGCCGATGACGACCATCGCCATGATCGCGGCGATGAACCAGCGGCCGACCATCGCGAGTTTGATCTCGAGATCCATGAGGTCGGTGCCGACGTGGTAGAACCGCTGGCGTTCGAACGCCTCGCGCACGAACGACTTGATCAGCGTGATCCCCGAGATCGAGAGCGTCTCTTGGGTGATCGATTCGATCTCGTCGCGCTTCTCGCGCGTTTTCTTGCGGATGTCGTACATCCGCCGTCCGACCGGCGAGAGCGGCAGGATCATCAGCGGGATGATCGCCAGCGCGACCAGCGCGAGCCGCCAGTCGACGATGAAGATCGTGACGATCGTGGTCACCATCGTGAACACGTTGGTGACGATCGAGACCAGCGTTCCGGTCACGACGTTGTCGATGTTGTCGACGTCGCTCGACACGCGGTTCATGATCTCGCCGGTCTTCGTTCCGGTGAAGAACGAGAGCGGCATCCGGTGCAGATGGTTGACCAAGCTCGTGCGGATGTCGCGCATGATGCCTTCGCCGACCAGCGAGTTCAGGAACCCCTGATACACGCCGATCCCGCCGCCGACGACGGCGCTGGCGACCATGCCGCCGACGTCGATCAGGACGCCGTGCATGTCCCGGCCGGGGATCGCGCCGTCGATCAGCCACTTGGTGAAGAGCGGCGGGAGCAGGCCGAGCAAGGACCCGATAAAGATGCAGACGAGCACCAGCGCCTGCTCGCGGACGTACGGCCGGAAGAGCGCGAGGATGCGGCGCAACTCGACCCGTCTCGTCACTTTAGGACGATCCGGGTTGTACATCTGCGACCACATCATGTGGACGGGAGGACCACCGCCTAGCATCACCGTCTAGGAACCCATCCGCGACGGGAGAGTTCCCGCGCTACGAGACGCGTACCAGGACCTTGCCGACGGTGCGATTCGGGCGCAGGATCTCCATCATCGCGGCCGGCGCGTTCTCCAGACCTTGGACGATCGTCGTCGGGGTGGCGACGACGCCGTCGCGGACCAGCGGCAGGACCTCGGCTTGAAACTCGGCCATGCGGTCGCGATGGTCGCTCACGATGAAGCCTTCGAGGCGCAGGCGACGGCCGATGGCGAGCGCGAGGTTGCGCGGGCCCGGCGGCGGCGCCGCGGAGTTGTACTGCGAGATCGCGCCGCACAGGATGGCGCGGCCGTGATCGCGCATCGCGCCGATCGCAGCTTCCAACTGCGAGCCGCCGACGTTGTCGAAGTAGGCGTCGATGCCGTCGGGCGCCGCCGCCTGCAGGCGGTCGAGCACCGGCCGCTCGTGGTAATCGAAGGCCGCATCGGCGCCGAGTTTCTCTTTGATGTACGCGGCTTTCTGCGCCGAACTCGCCGAGCCGATCACGCGCAGTCCCCAGCGCTTGGCGAGCTGCACGACCATCGAGCCGACCGCGCCGGCGGCGGCCGAAACGAACAAGGTCTCGCCCGTTTGCACGCGGCCGATGACGCGCAAGCCCACCCACGCGGTGAAGCCGGTCGTGCCGAGCGCGCTCAAATAGGTCTCCGGCGGGACGGTGGCGACGTCGAGCTGCCTCACGGACTTCGCGGGGATCACCGCGTACTCGCGCCAGCCGCGGTCGTGCAGAACGGTCGACCCCTCCGCAATGGTGGGGTCGTTCGACGCGATCACCCTGCCGATCGCCGCGCCGCTGAGCGGTGCGCCGACGTCGAAGGGCGGTACGTACGAGCGACCGGCGTTCATCCGGCCGCGCATGTAGGGCTCAACCGACATGAACACGTTCTGGACCAGGATCTCGCCCTCGCCCGGCGGCCCGACCTGCGTCGTGGCGAGCGCGAAGGTTTCCGCCGTGCATTCCCCGGAGGGTCTCGCGGCAAGCCGAATCTCGCGGCTCTCGACGACGTTGTCGTTCATCGAATGAAGGTTGCCGCCGGTGACGGAACGCGCCTGCACGCCCCAGGCGATCGCGCCGCGGCGGGGGAAATGGGTGCGTCCCATCGGCTCCCGGAGAGGAAGGACTGCGATGAACGTTCCGCACGCCGCCATCGTCCCGCGCGAGAAACTCGCGACGTTCGCGCCCGGAATCTCGTGGGCCGTCCTACCCGGCGACGGGATGACGCTGGTGTACTGGGTGTTCGAGCCGCCCGCATGCGGCGAGGTGCCGCTGCACGAGCACGTGATCTCGCAAGGCGGCGTCGTTTTGGAAGGTTCGATCCACCTGCGCTACGCGGACGGCTCGACGAACACGCTGCGCGCCGGCGACTGCTACACGCTCGGCTCCTCCGTGCCGCACGGTGCGACGTTCACCGAACGCTGCGTCGTCGTCGACGTCTTCGCGCCAAACCGCGTCGAGTACGAAGAACGCTACGCGGCCGGCACGCAGGCCGACGCGTTCGAAGTGGTGGGCGCGAAACTCACGTAGTCCCGACGGATGGCGGCTCGGTGATTCGCCGCCGAATCGGCGTTAGACCGCGGCCGGCAGCCCGAAGCAACGTGATGCGGCAGACGGCCGATCGGGTGTTCGATGGTATCGCGCGAGCCGGCGCATCGCCGACGTCCACTCCGGCATGATGGCGTACGTGTCCGGGAGCTGCAATATCGGCATTTGGAAGGCGCGCTCCCACGTCGCACGCGCTGCCGCGACTCGCCCGCACGCGAAGTAGGCGTCGCCCTCAACCAGCGCGGCCTTGATGTCCCGGCCCTGCGGCCGGTTATCGTCGTGCACCGTGCGCAGCAGAACGATGGCCTCACGCCATTTGCGGCGGTGCGCGAGCACGTTCGCGCGGCTCAAGTCGTCCCAGCCGCGCGCGTATTCTTCGAAGCCTGCGAAGCGGTCGCCGCGCAAGAACGCCGCGTCGGCTGAATCGTCGCTCGAGTAGTGGAACCGCTCACCGATGCCGGCGAGCAGGACGTTGAGGTCGCGGATCCGCCGCGCTTGCCAGAGCGCGTCCATCAGATCGACGAGCCTCGTACCCACGCCGCTGCCCGACGTGCTGGGATCAGCGCGGAGCGCCGCGCGGTCGGCAGCGATCCGAAAGGCAAGCCTCGTGGCAGACGGGGCAACGGGCCGAGGAGCGGCCGTCACGGAGTAGGTCGGAAAGACCTCGGGCGGCCCCCCACCGAGGCGCGGCGGCATCGTGAACGACGTGTACACGCCGCCGTGATACGTGTCATGGTGCGCGCACGAGGCAACGCAAAGCAAGAGCAGCGCTGCGCTGACGATCGCGATCTTCATTGGGATGGGACGGATCGCCAGCGGTACTGGCCCTCGCCCCGCGCGAAATGCGCGCGAAAATGGCGCAGCATCGCAAGCGCCGTGAGGTTGCCGGTCTCGAACTCCGCGAGTTGCGGGATGTTGCGCCGTATACGTGCGGCGTGCAGCCATGCTTCCTCGGCGCCGCTCCAGTCGCCGAGTCGCGCGCGGGCGAGACCGATCAGCGCGACTTGCATGTCGGTGAGGTCGTAGGGGCCGCCGCCGACCGCGGGCGCCGACCAGGCGACGATCGCGCCATGGAAGTCGCCGCGCAGTGCACGCGAGACGCCGGCCGCGACGACTCGGTCGGGCAAGGGCGCGCGCGGGTCCGTCATCGCGAGGTCTTGCGTCGCATCGCGATAGACGCGAAACGCGTCATTCCAGCGCCCGGCGAACACCAGCGTGTCACCGGGTTGGGTGGCGTCCGTACCGCGGCCGGAGATGACTTGCCAGGCCGCGTCGTCGCGCGCGTCGTCGCGCGCAAAGATTGCGGCGATCATCATCCCGCGCGCCGCGTCCACGTATCCGAGACTTTGCTGAGAGAAATCTTCCCAATACGCGCGCTCGGCTCGGAACGTGCGATATGCTTCCCGGGGGCGGCCGGTGGCGAGCCGCTGCCACGCGACGTCGAGACGCGCGGACGCGGCTCTCTGTCCTGCGATGTCGTATGCAGCGCCCTGCGCGGGCTCGACGAATGCGCACGCGAAAAGAAGAAGGACCGCGACGAAAGCCGCGGTCCTCATTTTTTCCCGTTGCGCATCCCGGCGAGCTCTTTGAAGAGCTTTTGCTCTTTATCGGTGAGGTTCGTCGGGAGTTGGCCGATGAGGCGCACGTACTCGTCGCCGAAGCCGCCGTTTTTGAGTTTGGGCATCCCTTTGCCGGTCAGCCGCAGCATCTTGTTGTTCTGCGTGCCGGCCGGAACGGTCATCGTGACGTCGCCGGTCATCGTCGGGACCC
>JAQBPL010000255.1 GCA_028287545.1 Vulcanimicrobiota bacterium
ACCGAGGGTGGTTCAACGCGAGTCCGTCAGTCGTTCGGGACTCGCGAGCGGCTTCAACCGTGCGAGGGTTGTCCAGCCGCTTCCATAGGTTGATCGGCGGGCGGGGTGCGCGACTTTAGCCGGCCGGGTCCGCCGAGGGCCAGGTCTCGGTCGGGAGCATCGAGGGGTTGGGCATCGGGATCGTCGGCAGCACCGCGCCCGCCGCCGGACTCGCCGGCGAGACGGCTGCGGCCGCGGCCGGAACCGCGAGCCGCAGGCGCGCGGCGATGTCGGTGAGGCGCTCGACCACCGTCGCTGCGTCCGGCGGCCGGGAAGCAGGCTCGCGGGCGAGCAGCGCATGCACCAGCGCGGCGAGCTCGGGATCGACGTCGGGGACGGCGGCGAGGAGGTCGGGCGGGTCTTCTTCGAAGCGGCGCAGCGCCACGTCGATCGCCCCGCTCCCCTCGAACGGGGGCACGCCCGCCAGCGCATGGTAGAGGACCGCCCCAAGCGAGTAGAGGTCGCCCTGGGGCGTGCTCGTGCCGTAGCGGGCCTGTTCCGGGGCGACGTAGTTCGCGGTCCCCACCAGGCCGCCGTGCATCGTGAGGTCCTCGTCGTCCGTCATTCGGGCCAGTCCGAAGTCGGTGAGGTGCGGCAGGCCCTGCCCGTCGATGAGGATGTTCGCCGGCTTCACGTCGCGGTGGACGATCCCCAGATCGTGCGCGGCGGCGAGCGCCCGGGCCAGCGAGACGCCGAGGACGGCGACCCGGGCCGAGGGGAGCGGCCCTTCGGCGATAAGCTTCTGCAGCGGCTGCCCGTCGACGAAATCCATGACGATGTACGGCCGGCCGTCCTCGTGGAACCCGACGTCGTGCACCGCGACCACGTTGGGGTGCGCGAGCTTCGCCTCGACCAGCGCCTCGCGGCGAAAGCGCGCGTGCAGAACGCCGGACGCGTCGTGGCGCCGCTGGAGCAGCTTGATCGCCACGGTCCGCTCGAGCACCGTATCGTACGCAGCGAATACCGTCGCCATCCCACCGTGCCCCGCGACGTGGTCGAGCCGATACCGCCCGCCAAGCAGCGTCTCCGTTGCCATCGGCTTTAGTTTACCCCCGAGCCCCAATGTCACCCTGAGCTTAGCCTGCCCTGAGCCTGTCGAAGGGTCGAAGGGCCCCCGTCACGCAACGTGCCTTGCGGTACACGTGTTTCGCAAGGCACGACGCGTGACGAGGGCCCCTCGACAAGCTCGGGGTGACGGGGGAAGACGCTAGACCTGCATCCTCGAGATCTCTTGGTACGCTTCGAGGAGCTTCGAGCGCATCGCCATCGTGAAGTTCAGGGCGAGGTTGGCTTCCTCGACCGAGGTGACGACCTTGCCGAGATCGTTGGTCTTGCCCGAAGCGAGGTCGCGCTGGCCCTGATCGGAGACGTTGATCTTGTCGTTGACGCCCGAGAGCAGCTCTTTGACGGTGTCCTTGAACGAGACGCCCTGGTTCTCGCCGACCGATCCGATGCCGGTGGAAAGGCTCGGGATCGGCGTGATGTTCGGCTTCTCGGAGGCGCCGGTCGCGGCGCCCATGTCGGGAACGAACGTCCCCGGAAGAACCTTGGAGATCGCGCCGGCGTAGTCCATCAGGCGCGCAGCAGTCCGAGCGTCGCGGCGCCCATCTGGCGTGCTTCCTGGATGGCGGTGACGTTGGCCTCGTAGGCGCGGGAGGCGGCCATCATGTCGACCATCTCTTTGACGACCTCGATGTTCGGCATGTGCACGTAGCCTTGCGCGTCGGCATCCGGATGGGACGGATCGTAGATCAGCTTGTCCGGGCTCGGATCCTTGACGATGCCGACCACGTCGACGCCGGCGCGCGCGGCGGCCGGATCGTTCGCGTCGTCGAGCGGGTTGGCCGACTGGGCGCCGGCGGCTTCGTTCTTCTGCGCGAAGACTACGAGCTGGCGCTTGAAGGGGCCGCCCTCGGCCGTCCGCGTCGTGTTGACGTTGGCGATGTTGTTGGCGATGACGTCCATCGCCAGCCGCTGCGCCGAGAGCCCGGTCGCGCTGACCTCGATCGAGGTGTAGAGTCCCATGGTCAGAAGCGCTCCTGGATCGCCTGGCGCAGGCGGGAGTATTGATTCGTGAGCAGCTGTCCCATCGTCTGGGCGTAGGCGGAGTTCAGCGAGAGCTTCGCCATCTCTTGATCGACGTCGACGTTGGAGCCGTCGACCCGCATCTGCTGCGTATCGTCGACCGAGGTCGTGACCGCGAACGGCTCCGAATCCTGCGGCCCGCCGATGGCGATGTGCCGGTCGGAGGTCGTGGTCAGCGCGAGCTGGTCGGGATCGCCCTGCGTCGCCTCGGTCGCGGCGAGCGCTTCCTTGAAGGAGACATCGGAGCGGCGAAAATTCGGCGTGTTCGCGTTCGCGATGTTGTTGGCCATGACGGCATGCGCCTCGGCCGAACCGCTCATCGCGTCCTTGAGCATGCCGACGGTCTGGCCGAAAGAGATATCGCCCATCACCTACGGGTTCGGCCCGGACGGACCGCAACTTGAGCCGCGGCGGTGCGCTGCCTACCGCGAAAACTGGGCGGCGTGGAGGTCGGCATACGCGCCGCCGGCCGCGATGAGCGCTTCGTGCGTCCCGGTTTCGCGCACCCGGCCGCCTTCGATATAGAGGATCTTCGTCGCGCGGCGGATCGTGGAGAGCCGGTGCGCGATGATCAGCGTCGTGCGGCCCGGCAGCAAGCGGTCGAGGGCGTCTTCGATCAGCGACTCGGAATGTGAGTCGAGGGCGCTCGTCGCCTCGTCGAGGATCAGGATGCGCGGGTCGCGCAGGATCGCGCGCGCGATCGCGATGCGCTGGCGCTGCCCGCCGGAGAGCCGGATCCCGCGCTCGCCGACGACCGTCGCGTAGCCTTCGGGGAGCTTCTGCACGAACTCGTCGGCGTTCGCTTCCTGCGCCGCGGCGACGATCTCGGCGTCGGAGGCGTTCAGGCGGCCGTAGCGGATGTTCTCCGCGATCGTGCCGTTGAAGAGCTGGGTCTCCTGCGGAACGATCGCGATCGCGTCGCGCAGGTCGGAGAGCCGAACGTCCGCGATGTCGACGCCGTCGACCGTGATGCGGCCCTGCTGCAATTCGTAGAAGCGCGGCACGAGGTTGACGATCGTGCTCTTTCCCGCGCCCGACGGACCGACGAGCGCGACGACCTCGCCGTGCAGCATCTCGGCCGAGAAGTCCGAGAGCACGGTGCGGTCCTCGTCGTAGGCAAAGGTCACATGGTCGAAGCGAACGTCGCCGAGAATCGACGGCAGCGCGCGGGCGCTCGGCGGATCGTCCGGCTCGACCGGCAAGTCGAGGATTTCGAAGACGCGGCCCGCGCCGACGAATGCCCGCGCGAAATCCGAAAAGAAGATCGAGAACCGGTTCATGGGATTGATCAAGAGTCCCGTCGCGGCCCAAAACTCGAAGGCTTGCGAGGGGCTGATGCGCCCCGCCGCGATCTCACGCGCGGTCAGCGCTACGACCGCACAGATCGCCAACATCACGATGAAGGCCAGCACCGGCGCCTGCGTCTGGTTGAACTGGATGACCTTCATGTATGCGCCGACGTAGCGCTCGTTGGCCGATTTGAAGCGGTCCCGTTCGTAGGCTTCACGGCGAAACGCCTTCACGACGCGTTCGTTTGCCAGCACCTCCACGAGGTTGGAGGAGAGGTCGGCGATCCGTTCCTGGGCGCGCTTCGTCCCGCCGACGATCAGCCGGTTGAATTTGTTGACGACCCACGCCACGATCGGCGCGGCGATGAACAGGACGACGGCGAGCAGCCAATCGAGGGTGATCATCCACACGAGCGAACCGACGAAGGTTACGACGGTTTGGATGAACTGCGGCAGCGAGATCGACAGCGCGTCGGTCATCAAGCCAAGATCGTTGCTCATCCGCGATTGGAACTCGCCCGCTCGCCAGCGATCGAACTCGCGCAGCGGCATCCGCGCGATGCGGTCGAACATCCGCGCCCGAAACTGCGCGACCATTTGCTGGCCCGCAAACGCCGTAATGTAGGCCTGCCCGTACGACGCGAGGTTCCCGACGATCTGGGAGCCGATGATCAGCGCGACGATCAGCACTAGCACGTCCCAGTGCGGCTGCTGGATGAGGACATCGGACCGCAGCAGCCCGGTGACCTTGATGATCGTCAGGGGAGCGACGCCGGCGAGCACGCCCAGGACCGTGCCGGCGATGAGCCGCGGGAAATACGGTCGTCCCTCGCGGAGCAGCCGGCGGAGCGTCGGATTCACCA
>JAQBPL010000272.1 GCA_028287545.1 Vulcanimicrobiota bacterium
TCGCGGTAGAGCATCTTCTTGTTGAGCTCGCGCAGCGCGTCGATGGATCGCTTGTGTTCTTCGGAGCGGCCGTACTTCGTGGCTGCGCGGAGCGACGCGTCGAGACTGCGCTCGCGGGCGGCGTAGACGAGGAAGGCGCTGAGGTCGCGGTCGTCGAGGCGGTAATTCATCGTGACAAGGAAATTACCCAACGCCCTTGACGACTACGCTTGCTTAGAAAAATAAGGACGCGCTTGCCCAAAAAAGAAACGCGCACCGCCGGCGCGATGCACGTGGCCCGGCAGTGCGCACGCCGGGGGCTTCAACATCAACGTTTCTACCCCAAATCAGCGCGAATCAATCGGACGCGGCGCGCTCCATCAAAAGTGCTCGCGCGCGCGCGAAGACGGCGTCGAGCATCGGTTCGGTCAGCACGCCGGTGTTCGTGTTCTGGCGGCTGGGATGGTACGACGCAAGAATCGTGATCGCGCCGCCGTGCGGCAGGTCGACGACCGTTTCGGCGAGGTGCGCGAACTGCGCGCGCCCAGTGCGGTAGCTCGCGCGTTCTTTCATCAGTGAGTGCACCACATCGTCGGCGAATTTTCCGAGCGTCACGATGACCTGCGCGCTGCGCAACACGGAAAATTCGGCACGCAGATACGGGAGACAGCGCGTACGCTGAGCGGGAGTGGGCTTGTTCGCAGGCGGGGCGCAGCGGACCGCGGCGGTGATGAACGTGTCGTGCAGCTGCATCCCGTCGTCGCGTCCGACGGCGTGCGGCTGGCTGGCGAGGCCGGCGCGGTGCAGGGCGCGATACAGCCATTCTCCGCTGCCGTCGCCGGTGAAGACGCGCCCGGTCCGGTTGGATCCGTGGGCGCCGGGTGCCAAGCCGACGAGGACGATTCGCGCGGCCGGATCACCGAAGCCGGGGACGGGTCTGGCCCAATAGTCCTGATCGAGGAACGCGCGCTTTTTGACGCGCCCCACCTCCGCGCAGTAGGCGCGCAGCTCGGGACACTTGCGGCAGGCGACGACGCGGCGTTCGATCGCGTCGAGCGTGGAGAGGCTCACGCGCCGGACGTTCGACGGGCCTCACACACGAGCCCGGCGTCGCGCTCGAACGAGGGAGCGACCCAGGGCTCGTTGCACTCTGGAAGACATGGGTGGATCCGAGACGCCGGCGGCGGAACTCTACGCGTTTGGGCCGTTCGCGCTCGACGGTTTCGCGCGAACGTTGCGCTCGCACGACTTGGCCGTACCCCTGCAGCCCCAAACGTTCGAACTGCTGGAGCTCCTCGTGCGCAACGCGGGGCGGTCGATCTCGAACACCGAGATTCTCGACGCTTGGCCTGGTGAGGAAGTAAACGACGGCGGCCTCGCTGCGCAGATGCTCTCGCTGCGCGGAACCCTCGCGCGTCACTCGCCGCGCGCGACCTACATCGTTACCGAGCCGGGCGGCGGCTATCGATTCGTCGCGCGCGTAGTGCCGCGCACGCCGGGCACGGCGGCGGAGGAGTCGGAGGCGAACCGGCTCTACGCGCGCGGCCGCTACTTCTACGAGAAGCGCACCGCCGATTCTCTGGACCGCAGCATTCACTATTTTCGCCAGGCGGTCGAGCTCGATCCGAACCTCGGCCGCGCCTACGCCGGCTTGGCGACCGCCTTCGGCCTCAGCGGCGAATACCTGCTGATGGCGCCGGCCGCTGCGTATCCGCGGGCCGCGGACGCCGCGCGGCGAGCGCTCGAACTCGACCCGACGCTCGACGAGGCGCACGCGGTGCTCGGCGTCGTCGCGTTGCGGTACGATCGTGATTACGCGCGCGCGGAGCGCCACTTCGTGCAAGCGGCTGCGCTCGCGCCGCAATCGAGCAACATCGTCGTCGCGCGCGCGTGGTTTTTGTGCACCGTCGGACGCGCGCAGGAAGCGGCGCAGATCCTGCGTGAGGCGCTGCACGACGAGCCCTACTCGCTCATCCTGGAATCGACGCTCGCGGTGTCGTCGATCTTCCGGCGCGAGTACGGCGAGGCCGCTCGGCGGTTGCGCGCCGTGCGCGAGATGGACCCCGGCTACGTGCACGGGCGCTTTTACCTAGCGGTCGCGTTGCACCTCGACGGCCGTTTTTCCGAGGCGCTCGCGCTCACGGAGGGTGCGGTCCCCGACGGCTACGAGCAGCAGTTCATGGCGCTGCGCGGCCGCTCGCTCGCCGGGCTCGGCCGCCTCGAAGAGGCGCGCGCGACCGAAGACGCGATGCGCGCGCTGGTATCTCGCGGCCGGTACGTATCGTGCTTCAACCTGGCGTGGCTCGCGAGCGGTTTGGGTGAATCCGAGCATGCCGTACGGTTGCTGGAGGCTGGATTCGAAGAGCACGATCCCTGGACCATCTTCGTGCCGGAGTTTCCGCTGTTCGACTCGCTGCGCGGTGATCCGCGTTTCGAGGCGTTGAGCCGCCGCATCCGCCCGTGAGCGGACGCCGCTCGGCGGAAATTACCGGCCCCGCTGAACGCGCGCCTCGCGCAAAAAGGCGGTGAACGCGCGCGCCGCGGCGCTCGCCGGCGCGTTGCGCCGCGTCGCCAGCGCGATCGTCCGCACCAGCACCGGATCCCGCAGCGTGACGCTGACGACCGGCGGTCCCGGCTCGTTCAGAAACACGCGCGGCAGGAGCGCGATCCCCAGACCCTCGGAGACGAGCGAGCGCAGCGTCAGCGCGTCGCCCGACTCGACGACGATGCGCGGCACGAAGCCGTCGCGGCGCGCCGCGTCGTGCAAGCTCGCGTACAATCCGGAACCGCTGCGAAACGCGACCCAATCCGCCTTGCGCAGGGCGCGCAGCGTCGTGCTCGGCTGGGCCGCGAGCGGATGGTTCGGCGCCACGGCGATGGCGAGCTCGTCGCGGTACAGGGTCTCGAACGCGAACTCCGGGAACGCGGCGGGATCGTCGACGTTCACGATCGCCAAATCGAGCTCGGCCGCGCGCAGCGTGGCGAGCATCGGATGGCTGACGTCCTCGCGTAGGACCAGGTCGACGTCGGGATGGCGGCGGTGGAACGCGGCGAGAATTGCGGGCAGCACCGTTTCGCTGAACAGTTGGATTGAGCCGACCACGACCCGTCCGCGGACGGCGCCGGCGTGCTCGACCATCTCGCTGCGCAGGGCGTCGACGTCGGCGAGGATGCGCGCCGCCCGCTCCACGAGCGCAGCCCCGGCGCCGGTCGGGCGCACGCGCCGGCTCGTGCGTTCGAAGAGCGAGAGGCCGAGCTCGCGCTCCAGCGCCGCGATCGCTTGCGAGAGCGCCGGCTGCGCGACGCCCAGGCCCTCCGCCGCACGGGTGAAGCTGCGGGTCCGAGCCACTTCCACGGCGGCTCTCAGCTGCCGCAAATCCATAAGCGCAGCTTATTGGACCGAGACCTTCGATTGCCTTGTTGGATGCGGCCGAGGCGTGCCAAAATAGCCCGGTGACCCGTCTCGACGTTCGCGCGATGGCGCTGCTCGCGTTCGCCCACGTCGCGGACGACTGCAATCAGAGCTTTATTCCGGCGCTGCTTCCGTATCTGATCCTCTGGCGCGGTATCTCGCACACCGAGGCCGGGACGCTCGTCTTGGCGCAGGCGATCTCGTCGTCGGTTGTGCAGCCCGTCATCGGCCACCTCGCCGACCGCCGCTCGATGCCGTGGCTGATCCCGATCGGGCTCATGCTGGCGGGTTCCGGCGTCGCCCTCGTTGGGTTCATGCCGACCCTGCCGCTGATGCTGATCGGCTCGCTGATCAGCGGCCTCGGCGTCGCGCTCTTCCATCCCGAGGCCGCGCGCTTCGCGAACTACGTGGCCGGCTCGAAGAAGGCGACCGGGATGCGCTGGTTCGCCGCCGGCGGAAACGTCGGGTTCGCCGTCGGCCCGCTGTTCGCCACCGCGGCGCTGGCGTGGTGGAAGCTGCCCGGCACGCTCGCCGCGGCGCTCCCGGTGACGATCCTCGGCACGATCGTGCTCGTCGAGCTGCGCCGCCTGCGCACGTTCATCCCGGCGCACGCAACATCGCGCACGGGGCAAGGCACCGACGACTGGGTGTCGTTCTCGAAGCTCTCCGCGTTCGTGAGCGTGCGCGCGATGGCGTACTTCGGATTCGTCGCGTTCGTGCCGCTGTACGTGGTCGAAGTGCTGCACGCGACGCCGGCCGTCGGCGACATGCTGCTGTTCAGCTTCCTCGCCTGCGGCGTGCTCGGCACGCTCTCCGGCGGACCGATCGCCGATCGCTTCGGTCGGCGGACGGTGCTGTTCTGGTCGACCGCACTCGCCGCCGTCATGACGGCGCTTTTGGTCGGCTTGACGCATCAAGGCAACTTGCTGCTGGCGATCCCGCTGCTGATGGTGACCGGCTTCGTCTTCGTCGCCTCGCAGTCGGCGTTCGTCGTGCTGGGTCAGGAGTTTCTGCCGAACCGCATGGGTCTGGCTTCCGGCGTGACGCTGGGCCTGGCCGTCTCGCTCGGCGGCACGTTCTCGCCGGTGATGGGGGCGATCGCCGACGCGCACGGCGTCGCGGCCTCGATTCTCACCGCCGGCGGCCTCTCGGTCGCGGGCGCGCTGATCGCGCTCACCTTGCCCGGCGAGCGGCGCGCCATCGCGGCGCGCACGCCGGTCGCGCGCGCCGGCTGAGGAGTTCGCGCCGCAACCGCCGCGGCGGACGGCGGGATCATGCGGGCGCCTTCATGACGATACCGTTCTCGGTTCTCGACCTCTCGCCGATCTGTGCCGGCTCAGACGCCACGCAAGCATTTCGGAATACGCTCGACCTCGCTCGGCATGCGGAGCGTTGGAACTTTCACCGCTACTGGCTGGCCGAGCACCACAATATGCCGGGGATCGCGAGCGCCGCGACGTCGATCGTGATCGGGTACGTCGCCGGCGGAACGTCGACGATCCGCGTCGGGGCCGGCGGGGTGATGCTGCCCAACCACGCTCCGCTGGTGATCGCCGAGCAGTTCGGCACGCTCGAGTCGATGTATCCGGGCCGCATCGACCTCGGCCTCGGCCGCGCCCCGGGAACCGACCAGCGCACCGCGCGCGCGCTGCGCCGCACCCTTGCCGGCGGGGCGGATTCGTTCCCCGAGGACGTGCTCGAACTGCAGTCGTATTTTCGCGCCGCGCAGCAGGGGCAAGCGGTGCGCGCCGTGCCCGGTGCCGGATTGAACGTGCCGATTTGGCTCTTGGGATCGAGCCACTTCAGCGCGCAGTTCGCCGCGGTGCTCGGACTGCCGTTCGCGTTCGCCTCGCACTTCGCGCCGGCGATGATGGAGTCGGCCGTCGAGCTGTACCGCAGCACGTTTCAACCCTCCGACGTGCTCGCGAAGCCGTACGTGATGCTGGGGATGAACGTCATCGCCGCCGACACCGACGCGGAGGCGGCGCGGCTGGTGACGTCGCTGCAGCAGCAATTCGTCAACCTGCGCCGCGGCGTGCCCGGTCCGCTGCAGCCGCCGATCGATCCGAGCGACGCGCACTGGGCGCCCCACGAACGCGCGGGCTTGGAAGAAGCCCTGTCGTGTTCCGTCGTCGGTTCGCCGGAGACCGTGCGCGTGGGCATCGCGCGGTTCATCGCGCGAACCGGCGCCGACGAGCTGATGATCGGCGGCCAGATCTACGATCACGCCGCGCGGCTGCACTCCTTCGAAATCGTCGCCGCGGCGCGCGACGCCCTCGCGGAGGCGGCTGCTTAGGTTAGGCCGGGGAATCCCAGGCGCGCCAGCGCCGCGTAGGTCACGACGCCGGCGGCGGTCGAGAGGTTGATCGAGCGCACCGCACCGGCGCGCATCGGGATGCGCAGCGTGCGGTCGGCATACGCGTCGAGCAGCGCCTGCGGCAGGCCGGCGGTCTCTTTCCCGAAGACGAGCGCATCGCCGCGCGCGAACTCAGCGTCGGCGTAGGCGCGCGACGCGCGCGTCGAGAGCAGCCAGATGCGCTCGCGCGGGAACGATGCGACGAACGCGTCGAGCGAAGGGTGCACGACGATGCCGAGCGCGTCCCAATAGTCGAGCCCCGCGCGCTTGAGCTCGCGGTCGTCGATCGTGAAACCGAGCGGCTCCACCAGATGCAGCGCGCATCCGGTCGCCGCGCACAACCGCGCGACGTTGCCGGTGTTGGGCGGAATCTG
>JAQBPL010000283.1 GCA_028287545.1 Vulcanimicrobiota bacterium
CCCATGTCGAGCGTGACGCTGTTGTACTCGAGACCGGTGAGGATGCCGGCCGCGCCGCCGAGCGACGACGCGATGAAGAACGTCGCGGCGATCGTTTTCTCGAGGTCGACGCCGAGCAGCGCGGCGGCGATGCGGTCATCGGCGACTGCCCGGATGCGCCGCCCGAGCGCCGTCGATCGCAAGATCCAGCTCAACACGACCATGAGGGCGATCGCCGCCAGAAAGATCGTCAACTCGACCGTCGTGAACGTCACGGGACCGAGATGAATCGCCGGCGCCGTCTCGAGGCCGCCCAGCGTAAAGTGCCGTTCGTCGACGCCGTACACCGCACGCAGGACCGCGCCGATGATGATCGCCACCCCGATCGACGAGATCAGCGGCACGAGCGTCCCAGCATTCCGCTTGCGCAACGGAGCGAATGCGACGCGGTCCAGCAAAATCCCCAAAATCCCAGCGACGATCGCCGCGATCAAAAACGCCGCCGGCAACGGCACCCCAGCCGCAACCAGCGAAAACGCCACGAACGCAGCCGCCGTAAAAATCGCCGCATGCGCCAAATTGAGGATATCCAACACCCCGAAAATCAGCGTATACCCCACGGCAAACAGCGCGTACACCGCCCCCAAGAACAACCCATTCAACAACTGCTGCGCAAACACGGGAGCCTCGTTATCGGTTAGCGGTCACCGCAACGGTGATGGAGCGAGCCCAGCAGCACCACGAATGGCGATGGAGCGAGCCCAGCAGCATCACGAACGTACGACCAGGTTGTTGCGAGCTCGGACCCGGGGGCCCCACGGTGCAAAGCACCGTGGGGGGCGCGCAGCAGAGCGGAGCGCCACGCTAATGAAAGTACGCGAAGCCGTTTTTCACGATTTCGAGAATTACCGGCGAGCTCTTCACGTCGCGGTTCTGGTCGAAGCCGACGGGGCCGAGGACCGTCTGGATCACGCGGACGTTCTTGAGGCCGGAGATCATCTCGTCTTTGTTCGACGCGCCGTGCGCGACGAGGTAGGCGACGATCTCGGCCGCCGCGTACGACTGCGCGGCGAACTGGTCGGGCGCTTTGCCGTACTTCGCGGTGTAGGCTTTCACGAAGCGTTCGTTCGAAGGGTATTTTCCGGCGAGCGCCCACGCCGCGCCGACGACGACGCCTTGGGCGGACGGGCCGGCGACGGCGTACATCTCGGGTGAGTTGAGGCCGTTTCCGCCCATCATGTGCGCCTTGATGCCGAGCTTGCCGGCCTGCGTGATGATCTTCGTCGCTTCCGGGAAGAGCGCGCCGATCGCGATGACGTCGGGCTTCTTCGAGTCGATGCGGGTCAGCGCGGCTTGGAAATCGGTGTCCTTGATGTGGAACGTCTCGGTGTCGACGACTTGGACGCCGGCCTTCTCGAGCTCGCGCTTGAAGACGTCGTAATCGGTCTTTGTGAACGCGTTGTCGTCCCCGTAGATGATCGCGGCCGTCTTGTACTTCCATTTCGCGCGCGTCCGCGCGACGGTGGTCGGGATCACCTGCGACTCGGCGAGCGCGTCGCGGTAGATCGTCGGGCCCATCGCGGTCACGCCCTCGGCGGTCGTCGACGTTCCCATCGCGGGGAAGTTCGCCCGCGCGGCAAGCGGAAACGCCTTGAAGGCTTCGCCCGAGAGCGTCGGTCCGATGACGATCGCGGTCGAACCGTCGGTGGTGAACTTCTGCATGAGGTTGACGACTTGGGCACCGTCCGTCGCCGCGTCTTGGACGTCGAAGCTCAGGTTCGCGCCGCCGGCGTCGAGCTTGCCGGACTTGATGTCCCCATTGGCCAGATCGTAGGCGTTTTTCTGCGGCGTCCCGTAGACGCCGGCACCGCCGGTCACGTCGGCGATCACGCCGACGTGAACGGTCTTGCCGGCCGCGGGACCCTTCGACGCCGCGCCCGCGGGCGCGACGAGCGCGGCGATCGCTAGTAGTGCGACCGCCGACGCGGTAAATCGATTCATCGTCAACTCCATGGTCACGAGGGGTTCAAGGCGCCGTTCGCAGGTTCGCCGACCGCTCCTTCGGCGAAGAGCGCGCGCCGTTCGCGTTCCAGCGCTTGCGTCGACTCCAGCGAGCGGAGGCTCTGCTCGCTGTGGTATTCCGTCAGCGCCGCCATCTCATCGAAGTCGCCGCGCATCGCAAAGGACCGCTGGGACTCGGTCGTCGCCCCTCGTTGGGCTTGCGAGAGCGACGAGATCGCCGCCCCGGTGAAGCCGTCGATGCGAGCGAGCGCCTCCTCTGCCGCGGCCGCTTGGCGGGCGCTCCGCTCGGCGTGTGCGACGCCGGCGCCGATGGCGTCGGAGGCCGCCTTTCCCCGACCCTCGAGATCGCCCAGCACGCCGCGCATCTGCTGGGTCGACGCGCGGGTGCGCGAACGCCGCGATGTGCGCCCTCTGAAGCTGCGCGGGGCTGGCGTGCACGGGACTCCGACTATCTCGCGGCGCTGGTAAGAAAAGGACGGAGCGCTCGCATGAACGCGCCGAAGCGCTGGTCGTTCTCCTCGCTGCTCGGCAGTTCCGTGTAGACGACGATCGCCCAGCGCGAACCGTCGGCGAGCGCCAGCAGGCCGCCGTCGTGTGAGACCTCGTCCGTGTCGCCCGTCTTATGCGCGAAACGATCGTCCGGCGCGAGGCCGCGGCTGAGCTTGGTGTCCCACCATGACGTCGCGAGGATGCGCCGCAGGGCAGCGGACTGCGGGAAGCGATCCTCGGCCAGGGCGATCAGCAGCGCCAGGGCCTCGGCGGCGGGGAAGCTGTTCCGGCCGGTCGCCGCCGGGTCGTCGATCAGCGGCTCCGCTCCGGAGAGCTTGCGGCGGAAGAAGGTCTGCCGGAGGCCCAGCGAGTGCACGTCATCGGTCGCCCGGCCGCGCTCGAGAACGTCGTAAAGGACGTTGGTCGCCACGTTGTCGGAACGCTGAAGCATCAGCGTGACCAGCTCTTCGACGGTCGTGCGGTAGCCGGGGACCATCGGCGAGGAGGCGTCGTTCGGAGTGCTGTTGCTGGCCTCGACCGTAACGGCGCTCTCCCAGCCCAGCCGACCGGCGTCGATCGCCGCCCCTGCCGCGACGGCGAGCGGGAGCTTGATCATTGACGCCGGGTAGAGCCAGCGGCCATCATCGCGGTCCCACCGTTCGTGCGACGTGAGGTTCGCGAGATGGACCTGGGCGGCGCCGAGCCCGGTCTGCTCGGCGAAGCTAGCGAGATCGTCCGAGGTCATACCACCATTATGCGTGTGGGCACTTGCATGAATCTTTTGGGCGCGGTAGAGTGTACGTGCAAGTACCTACACGCATGATGGCCCAGATACTGATGAATTCTCTGCACGACCCCCTTCGTTTGAACGCCGACGATCCAAGCGCCCGCCAGCTGATCGCCGCGACGGTCGACGCCCTCCTCGCCGAGGACACCGTCCGTCTGCAGGTCGTCCTCGACGGCGAGCGGCTGGCATCCGAGACGATCGCCGGCCTCATCGCCGGCCTTCGCCGGCTGCGCGAACGCGGGGGCGCCATTCAGGTCACCGCGGTCCAGCAAGGCGTGCGCGACGCGCTCGCCATCACCGGCCTCGAGCGGGTGTTCGCGTTCCCGATCGATCAACCCGAGCCGCGCCGCTCGCGGCTCTTCGGCCGGTTGACCGCGGCGACGTTCGCGCTGGGGCTGATCGCGATCGCCGTCCCGGCGCCCGCCGCCGTCGACCGGCCGACGGATCCAACGGCGATCATCGCACGCGTGGTCGAGCGCAATCCGAACTTGAGCTCGTATCAAGGACGGCTGCACGTCGATCTCCGCATGACGTCCTTTCCGTTTTACCGCACGGCGCTCGACGGCACGACCTACTACAAGAAGCCCTCGAACTTCGAAGTCGTGTTCGACCGCGTTCCGCGCTTGGCCAAGGGCTTCGACAAGATGTTCACCGATATCGGTGACGCGTCGAACTGGGAGAAACGCTTCGTCGTCACCTATGCGGGCGAGGCGGAGTTCAACGGGCGCAAAGACATCGAGCTGCGGATGGTCCAGCGCGTGCGCGGGATGATCGATCACGAAACCGTGCTGATCGACCCGAACGCGTGGACGATCGACTCGATTCGGTACGACTACTACAACGGCGGGCACATCACGATGCGGCAGAGCTTCCGCGAGATCGGTGGATATCTGATGCCGGCCGAGCAGGACGCCGAGATCGCGATCCCCTACGCGAAAGCCGTGGTTCACGGCGTCTACACCGACTATAAGACGAACGTCGCGCTCGACGACTCCGTCTTCACGAAGAAGAACCAATGATCGTCAGCAATCAGCGCGGTCACGCGGGCGTCGAAGAGACGCGTTCCCGGATCCTCACGGCGGCACGCGAGCTGTTCGAGCGCAAGGGGACGCGCGGCACGACGACGCGTGAAGTCGCGGAGCGGGCCGGCGTCAACGAGGCGACCCTCTTCCGGCACTTCGGGTCCAAGAGCGCGCTGCTCGGTGCGATGCGCGAGGCCGCCTGCGGCTTCGAGACGTTCCGCTCGGTGCTGGCCTCGCTCCCGGGGACGGACACCGCTGCGGACCTGAGCCGCTTGGCGCGCTACGTCGTCGACCGCATGATCGCCAAGCGCGCGATGATGTGCGTCTCGCTCGCCGAGGATGCGACCGGCACCGACGACGCTCCGGAATTTCGCGGCCCGGCCCAGCTGGTCATCGACCTCGCGGACTACTTTACGGCGAAGGTGGCTGCCGGCACGATGCACGGCGATCCGAACCTCATGGCGCGTTGTTTTCTGGGCATCCTCTTTTCGTCGGTCGTCGGCCGCAAGCTCTGGGGGTCCGA
>JAQBPL010000293.1 GCA_028287545.1 Vulcanimicrobiota bacterium
TGCGCGACGCTCAGCCCGTCTTCGAGCGCGACGATCGCCGGGGCGTGTGCCCGGTCGGTGCGCAGCACGAGCTGATGGTCGATGAAATCGAATTCCGCTTCGAACGACGTGTCGCCGTTTCGCATGCGCAGCGCCGACACGCCGCGCGCCGTCGGGACGAGCGTGACGTTCCACCAATGGTTGCGGGGCGCCGTGTAGCGCAGCCGGAGCTTGCCGAGAATCTGGGACCACAAGTGCAGGGTGGTCTTGGTCGGCTCCCAGTCGGCATATGGGAGCGCGGGCAGCGGCGCGGCAGTCATCGTCCCGTCCGACGCCGCTAGGCTGCGCGGGGTTTCGAGGGGACCCGGCCCCTCTCGAACGCCTGGCGCTCAGGCCGCGGCGCGGTGCTCCTGCGTATCCGGGGCGCTTCGCTGGAGCGCGACGGACACGACCGCAAGGCCGAGCGCCGCGAGCGCGATCAGCGCTCCGATGACGGGCAGTTCGGCGTAGCCGACGCCCAGGGTGATCGCGACGCCGCCGAGCCACGCGCCGGTCGCGTTGCCGAGGTTGAACGCGCCTTGGTTGAGGGTCGAGGCCAGGTTCGGGGCGTCGGCAGCAGTGTCGACGATCCGCAGCTGCAGCAGCGGCACGACCGCGAACACCACGACTCCCCATGCGAAGACGGTCGCTACGGCACCGAACGCAGCGTGACTAGTGAAGACAAACGTCCCGAGCACGGCGATAAGCGCGACGAAGGCGGCGATGACCGACGGCATCAGCTTCCAGTCGGCGAGCCTTCCGCCGGCGATGTTGCCGATGGTCAGCCCTGCGCCGAAGAGCAGCAGCACGGCGGTCACCCATTGCGGCGCGATCCCCGTCACGCGCTCGAGGAGCGGCGTGATGTAGGTGAACACGGTGAACAGGCTCGCCGATGCCAGCGCGCTCATCAGCATCGCGAGGAGCACCTGCGGTTCGCGCAGCACGCGCACTTCGCGCAAAAGATTGGCGCGTTTCATCGGGATCTTCGCGGGCAGCCACGCAGCGATCGCCGCTGCCGACACGAGGCCGATCGCGACAACGGCCCAGAACGTCGAGCGCCAACCGAACGCTTGGCCGAGTGCCGTGCCGAGCGGGACGCCGAGCACGTTTGCGAGCGTCAGCCCGGCGAACATCAGCGCAATCGCGCTGGCGCGCCGGTTCGGCGGTACGAGATCCGCCGCGACGACCGAGCCGATCCCGAAAAACGCTCCGTGGCAGAGCGCCGTGACGACGCGCGCCACCATCAGCACGGCGTAGTTCGGCGCGATCGCGCAGAGCAAGTTGCCCACGACGAACATCCCGACCATCCCGAGCAGCGCCGCCTTGCGCGGGACCCTCATCGTCGCGACGGCGACGATCGGCGCGCCGATCACGACTCCCAGCGCATAGCCCGTGACGAGCAGCCCGGCGTGCGGGATGCTCACCCCGAGGTCCTGGGCAACGTCGGGCAGCAAGCCCATGATAACGAACTCGGTTGTCCCGATCCCGAAGGAAGCGATCGCCAGCGCGAGCAGCGGCAGCGGGATCGGTGAGCGGCGTAGGGCGGGGGCGCGGGCGGAAAGGGGCACCCTTGAAAGACCGCAGGGGCCCCTGCGCGCGTTGCGCGTCGCACAAACAACTGCGCGGCGCGCGCGCGCACGAAGAAAAGTTTCGCCGCGCTACGCGATCGTCGACGCGCCGTCGGCCGCGCGCACGTGCGTCACCGGCGCGGTTCGGCCGTATCGTGCGCTGAAGGCGGCGTCCAGCGCGCGGGTGAGCGCTTCCAGCCGATCATCGCGCAGCAGCACGACGATCGCGCCGCCGAAACCGCCGCCGGTCATCCGCGCACCGTACACGCCTTCGACGCGCTGCGCGGTCTCGACGAGCAGGTCGAGTTCGGCGCAGCTCACTTCGTAGTCGTCGCGCAGCGAGACGTGCGACTGGTTCATGAGGCGGCCCGCCTCGGCGAGATCGCCGCGCCGCAGCGCGTCGGCCGTCGCCGGCACGCGCGCGTTTTCGCCGATCGCGTGGCGCGCGCGCGCTCGCAGCACTTCGGGCAGATGCCCTTCGTCGCGCGCGAACGCGGTTTCGGAGAGGTCGCGCAGGGCGGTGACGCCGAGCATTCGCGCGGCTTCCTCGCTCTGGGCCCGCCGCGTGTTGTAGGTGGGCGCGGTCAAATCGTGGCGTACGCCGGAATCGGCGATCGCGATCGCCGCACCGGCCGGGATCGCGACCGGCGTCACCGCTTCGCTGCGGCAGTCGATCAGCAGCGCGTGGCCGCGCACGCCGAACACGCACGCCAACGGATCCATGATGCCGCTGCGCACGCCGACGAAGCCGTTCTCCGCTTCCTGCGCCGCGTGGGCGAGTTCGCGCGGGGCGAGCTGCCGACCGGCGAGCGATGCGAGCGCGAGCCCGACCGCGACCTCGAACGACGCCGACGACGAGAGTCCCGCGCCGATCGGGATGGTCGTGCCGACGGCGAGATCCGCGCCGCAGAGCGGGAGGCGGCGGCGCAGCGCGAGCGTCATCCCGCGCGGGTAGTCGCTCCAGCCGCGCGCCGGTTTCGGCAGCAGTTCGTCGAGATCGAAGCCGGCGATCTCCGCATGCTCGCGCGACCGAATGCGAATGCGCCGGTCGTCGCGCGGCGCCGCGGCGACGATCGTTTCGCGATCGATCGCGAGCGGCAGCACGAGGCCGCCGCCGTAGTCGACGTGCTCGCCGATCAGGTTCACGCGGCCCGGTGCGCGGAAGAAGCGCGGCTCGCGATCGGTCAGCTCCGCCAGATCGGCGCG
>JAQBPL010000338.1 GCA_028287545.1 Vulcanimicrobiota bacterium
ACGCCGAACCGCGGATGGGTCAGCACGTTGGCGGTTTCGCCGTCGTCGGTGAGCAGCAGAACGCCGCTCGTATCGTAGTCGAGCCGGCCGACCGGGACGACGCGCGCGGTGATCCCGCTGCGGCGCACCAGGTCGGCGACGGTTCGGCGTCCTTCCGGATCGCGCATCGTCGTCATCACGCCGATCGGCTTGTGCAGGACGACGTACGTGCGCGTCGCGGCCGGCCGGACGACCCGGCCGTCGACCTCGACGTGCGCGTCGTCCTCGACCGACGTCCCGAGTTCGCGCACGATCTTCCCGGCGACACGCACGCGTCCGGCGACGATCAGCTCTTCGGAGCGGCGGCGCGACGCAACGCCGGCCGCCGCCAAGTATTTCTGAAGGCGCAGGCCGCCCGCCTACACTTTCTTCAGATCGAACGTGGTGATGAACTCCTCGTTCGTCTTGGTGCGAGCCAGCGCCGCGTAGATGCGCTCCGAGGCTTCGACGCTCGAGGTTCCCGAGAGCGCGCGGCGCAGATCGGTCACCTTGTGCAGCGCGATCTCGCTGAGCAGCTGCTCTTCGTACCAGTTGTTGCTGCGCACGAGATCGACCGGCGGATAGGCGCGCGTCTCCACCAGTTCGCGGGCCAGGATCAGCTCGGCGTTGCAGGCCGAGGAGAACTCCTCGAGCACGAGCACGTCGAGGGCGGCCGTCCCGCTTCCGACGGTCGCGAGGACGGTCAGCGACCCGCCGCCTTCGACCGCGCGCGCGGCGCCGAAAAGCCGCTTCGGGCGCTGCAGCATCGCGGCATCGATCAGCGCCGGATTGGGCTTGTGGTGGCCGAGCGAGGCGTACGCGCGCACGAGGCGCGTGAGCGACGAGAGCAGGACGACGGCGTCGCCGCCGAGTTCCGCGATGCGCTTCGCGCGTTCGAAGACGAGCTCGGCGGTGCTGACGTGATTGTCGGGATGTTCCTCGAACGTCGTCGCCACGACTTCGACGTCGAGCGAGCGCTGCAGGTGGGTGACCGCCTCGGGACGCTCGTCGACGAGCAGGACGATCACCTGCGCCTGCGCGTCGTTGGCCTCGATCGCGCGCGCGATGCGCACGAGGAAGGCGGCGTCGTTCGTGCGCGGCGGCGCGAGGAGCAGGGCGCGCTGGCCGCGGCCGAGCGGCGCGAAGAGGTCGAGCGCGCGCGTCGCGACGTCACCGCGCGTCTCGAGCGTGAAGCGGCGGGTCGGCGGTTCGGCGCCGAGGTCTTCGAACACCGGACGGCTGACGATCGACTCCGGCGGATGGCCGTTGACCGTCTCGACCTTGACGATGCCGTAGTACTTCTCGTTCTCTTTGGGCCGGCGAACCTGACCCGCCACGAGATCGCCGCGGCGCAGTTCGAAGCGGCGGATCTGCGACTGTGAGATGTAGATGTCGTCGGTGCCGACGAGGTAGCCCTCACGCCGCAAGAAGCCGTAGCCTTCCGGCAGGACGTCGAGCACGCCGTTGGCTTTCTCGAGGCCGCTGCGCTGCGCTTGGATCTCGAGGATCGTCTTGAGCAGATCGTCCTTTTTGATCTTGGTCGGGTTCTCGATCTCGAAGGTCTTCGCGAGCTCGTTGAGCTCGGCTTTGCTCATCTCCGTGAGTTGCTCGGCGGAGAGCAGCGGCGGTCCGACCGGCTGCGGAAATTCCGGCTGGGTGAAGACGTCTTGCTGCTGCGGCGGCGTCGCACCGTCGTTGAAGCGATTGCGATTGCGTCGCGAGCGGCGGCGACGGCCGCCGCCCTCGGCAGGGCGGCCGTTGTTCTGGGGTCGGTTGTCGAACTGCAGCGAAGTGCTCCCTCGGGGAGGCGGACGATTCGTCCGACGGGGCCCTTCCGGCGAGGCTGCCGGGGCCGCGCGTCGGCGCGAGGCGCCAAGGAACGCGAAGGTCGGCACGATGACGAGACCGCGCGACGACCGGAGTCTACCACAGCGGCGTCACGGCGACAAGGCACGGGGTCCGCTGACGCTCGAATTTCCGACGGCGTAGAAGCGCAGCGGCACGTCTGCCGCGCGGGTGAGTCCGATCCGGGTGCTGCTGCCGACCGCCGGCCGGCTTGCGTCGTCGGCGAGCCACAGGTCCGGCGCGGTCTCGAGATCCGCGCCGTCGCAGGCGGGCCCGATCCCGAGGGCCCGGCACAGATTTCCCGGACCGCGCGCGAGGTCGCGATCGCGCACGCCGGCGCGCCCTCGCAGCGCGCGCATCGTCTCGATGCCGCGCACCGGCTCGCACGCCCGCACGAGCGCCGCGGCGCCGATCCCGTCTTGCTCGGCCGTGACGTTGAGACACCAATTCGTCCCATAGATGAAGTACACGTACGCGTGGAGCGGCGGGCCGAACATCGCGCGGTTCCGCGCCGTCATACCGCGGAAGGCGTGTGAGGCCGGATCGTTCGGAAGATACGCTTCGGTTTCGACGATGCGGCCGACAAGGGTCTCGCCGTCGATCACCCGCACGAGCAGCTTCCCGACAAGCGCTCGCGCGAGGCGGACGGTATCGTGCGGCAGATCGTCGCGCCGAATACGCACCGCGACCCTGTCAGCCTGAGCTTGTCGAAGGCTAGGCGGCGGCGGCAGTGCGCGAGGCGAGTTCGGCGTGGGCGCGGGCTTGGAGTTCGTGCGTTTCAATCGGTTCCGCGCGTTCGACGCGCGCCAGCGCGAAGCCGTGCAGGACGCAGCGCGTTTTCACGTAGGCCATCGCGAGCGCCGGCGGAACGGCGCGCCGGGCGTTGAGGTCGTCGACGACCAGCTCGTCGCCGATGCGCAGGCGCACCCGGGTGAACCCCTGGCCGCGCAGGTGGGCGCTGACCGCCGCGACGGCCGCGTATCCGACCTCTCGGCCTTCCAGCGCCGGCAGCGGCGAGAGCCCGAAAGGGATCTTGGCGACCGCGCGCCCTTTGCCGGTGGCGATCGCCGCGTAGGCGATGCCGCGACCGGTGCGGTCCGAGGCGTAGCCGACGGCGACGTCGGCGGAACGGTGGCGAATGGTTTGCGTCATGGCTCGTGCGATCATCCTATATCGAACGTATGTTC
>JAQBPL010000179.1 GCA_028287545.1 Vulcanimicrobiota bacterium
GCGCACGATATCGCCGTGCTGCGTGCTCGTATGGATAACGCGCTTCCATTTTCCGTCCGGTCCCATGACGTGCATATCGGCGATGATGTCACCGGCTCGAGTCGGCCCGTGCTCTTTGGTGAGCACCAACTGGTCGACCGCCGGGCAACTTCCGCCTCCGCCGCCGCCTCCCGAGCCCCCTCCCGTACCAGCCGCAGTCGGCGTAGTGCATGATCCAGTGTTCGTGACGGGATAGAAACCATCTCCGTAGATTGCCGCCTTCTGCGCGGCGGTGAGGCTTGTACCGAACGCAAGTGTTTGGAACACACCAAGTCCGATATTGTAAGCGACGGTGAAGAGGTACGTCGTAGAGTCCAGCAGCCCGATGCGCGGATCGCTGAACGAAGGCGCGCTCGGCGTCGATCCGTCAGGAAGCAAGAACGTCGTAGCGGCAACGCTGATCGTGATGGTGCGGTTGTTCGATCCACCGCCGGCGGTGCTGACTGACGATGCAGCGGGCGTGCCGACCGGCGGAATCGAGCCCTGCTTGTTCAGCGCCGTCGACTTCGGAATCGACCCGTTCCCCGTGCCCGTCCCGTCGTCTTTGATGATCGAGGTGACTTGCTTCGCCGTCCCCTGATACGTCGTCGTCCCCGTACCATCCGTCGTGTTCGTGGTCAACGCGCCCGGCGTGTAGCCCGAGAACGATGCCCCACCCTTGATCTGCGGCTCCGCGAGCGAGAACGCATTGCTCGCACCCGACCACCACCACGCGAAGCACACCTTCGAGGGCGGGCTCCCCGATGCGGTCCACACGTACGGCGCCGCGCTGCCGCCGTAGCCGCCCGAGACGTAGACGCCGGACGTCGGGTTCGGGATGAGGCGGCCGCTCGCGTCGGGGCTGTTGCCGTAGATCGTGGCGGGCGTGACGTTGCCCGCGTTGTAATCGCTGACGTCAACGATGGCGACGTGCATCGTGCCGCTGCCGGTGAAGCCGACCGCGGCCGAGAGACAGTACGTCGCGAACGCGACCGGCGTGAACGGCGCCGAATACAGGCATCCCGTCCAGCCGCTGCCGACGCCGGGCGATCCGACGAACGGCGCAGGGTTACCGGTATTCGCGTTGTTCGCGGGATAGAGGGCCAGCGTCGGCGTGCCGACCTGCTTCCACGACCCCAGGCCGTGCGCGAAGGCGGAGTCGGCGACGAAGTTCGCCGTTGAGAGCGATACGGCGGAGAGGCCAGCGAGTTGCGACGGAAACACCGTCGTCGACACCTCGTAGCCCTTGTGCCCCTTGTAGTAATAGCCGACGTCGATGGGGCCTGCGCCCGCCGGGATCGCGACGGTGAAGGCGTACTGGCCCTGCGTGCTAGGCGCGATGACTTCGGAATCGCCGAGCGGTTCGTGCGTGACGGACTTGCGCAGCACGACGACGAGATCGTCGAGCCAGTTCGGGACGGTGCCGTATGAGCCACCGTAGTCGGACGCTGCGACCTGCAGGTAGATCGGGAAGTTCGAGACGCCGGCGCCGGGCGTCGTGGCGGTCTGGTATTCGCAGACTGCGATGAGCTCGCCCGCGGAATGGTTCAACGTCGTCGCCGTGACGGTGACCGAGTTTGCGGCCACGCCGACGATCTTCGCGTACTCCGTGTTTCCGCTGCCGATGCCGGTCGGGTTGATCTGTACGGTGCCGCCCTGGAAGAACGTGCCGGTTCCCGCGGTGACCGGGATGACCGTGTTCGCGCCCGCTGTCGTGGCGCCGGTCAGCGCGGTCGTGCGCAGCGTCGGGCCCGCGCTCAGGATTCCGGCGGGCATTGCGGCGAAGGCCGCAGTGCCGATGACGATCGTCGCCGCGGGCGACGTGCCGATCAGCCCAGCCGCAGCCGATCCGAATCGCGTGTCGGCAGCAGTGCCCACCGGCGGCGCCGGAACTTCGCCGCCCTGTGCGTCTTCGTACGCGACGCCCCAGTCGTACTGGGAACCGTTCGTGAGGTCGTAGACGGTGTATACGTACGCCTGCGATAGTGACGGCGAGGGAAGTCCCGCCGCCGGAAGATCGGTGATCTTGTCCCAGTTCGTCGTCGCCCCGGTGACGCGACGCCAAAGCGCGAGCTTCGAGAGCGATCCGTCCTGCGGCTGATTCCCGACGGTGAACCCGATCGTCATCCCGCCCTGGATGCCGTCAGCAGATGGCACAGCCGTGAACGACGTCCCCGATACGCTCGGTGCAACTGCGTTCGCCGCCATGTAGCCGGTCTGGACGACGAGGGTCGCCGGCGTGAAGCCGCTCGCGATCTGGCCAGCGGTGCCGATCTGGACAAGTGGGCCGTAGTCGGCCGACGCTACGCCGACGTAGCCGATGAACACGTCGATATTCTGGCCGGCGCCGACCTCGAACGTGAACGCTCCGGTCGCGGGAACAAGCTGCGTCGCCGATCCCTGCACGATCTGCATCTCGCCGATCGGCTTGAAGTTGCCGGCGCCGTGAAGGCGATAGTAATACGCCAGGCCGCTTACGCTGCCATCGGTCGGCACGCCGGTAAGCGTCACCTTGACGGCCACCTGAGCGTGCACGCTGTTCTGCGCGGTCGCGGCGTTCAGATTCGACGAGAAGAACGTCGGCGTTGGATGCGATCCGAAGTTCGTCGCGCCGACGCCCATCGGATTGACGCCGGTTACGCCAAGGCCAAGCCACGGCGTCGGGCGATCATTCGTGTCGACCGCGCGCACGTAGATCGTGACGGACTGGCCAGCGCCGATCCCCGGCACGACGCCCGCGTAGACGCCCGTCGCGGTCGGTTCAATCTTCGTCGCCGGCGTTGGATTGTTGCCCGTCGCGGCCCAGCCGAGCTCCAGGTACGCGAGCGCCGCGTTCCCTAGCGTCCACGTCGAAGCGAGTTGGAAGCCGACGTTCTGGTCGTATGCGCCGGCGCCGGCGTTTGCCGGGGTCGGAAGCGTGGGCGTCGTGCCTCCGGCGAGCGCAGGCGCGACCGAGATGTCGAACGTCGGCAGCGCGACGAGCGTGCGGATGTCGGTAATCAGCACCGTGTCCTGCGGCGACGAGGCCGACAGCACGACCGCAGAGACGAGGTTCAGCTGCGTCGGCGTTTCCGCTGGCCGCGCACCCTTGGTGATCACGTAGGCGCCTGCGGACGTGAGCGATACCGTGTATGCGCCATCGCCGGTCTGCCCGTTGAGAGCGCCGCCCGAGTTGTCGGTCAACTGCGTCGTGGCGAGCGCGGCTGCCTTGACGAGTCCGGAGGGAAAGACGGCCTCGGTCGCCGAGATCGCGACGCGCGCCGGATTGTTCAGCGTCGACGTGACGGTGCCGCCCGCGCGCACATAGAGCGACTGGCGATTCACCGGCAGGCCCTTGACGATCGTGGCCATCGCCGCGGTGACGTTGAGCCCCATGCGGTAGACCGCAACGTCGAGATACGGCACGGGCGCCACGGTCTCGACGTACTGGACGACGCGCTCTCCCGAGACCGAGATCCGGACCATCGCGCAACGGACCTGCTTGTAAACAGCGGCCTGACTCGCGGTCTGGGGAACTTCGTTGATCTGCAGCCACGTGCCGCCGAAGATCGCGTTGTCGGGGACGAGAATCTTGAACGCGCTCTGCGCCTGCGGGTAGGCGTGCAGCGGGAAGAATACCGTCGCGTACGCTTGGCACGCGGCACTCGTAAGCAGCGTCGGGACCGACAGCTTTTCTTGCCACGGCGTGAACTGCGAGACCGAGGCTGCGTCCTGGTAGGCGCCGTACGCCTGGGCTCCGGTTGTCGGGTCCTTGCCGCCGTAGACCGCGATGACGTTCTTGATGTCGCGGTACTTCGTCGCGATCTTGTACTCGCGGATCTGCGCGCCGCGGAAGAGCGCCTTGAAGTTGACGCCCGCAACGACGTTCGGGTTCTGATCCGACTGGATGACGACTCTTCGGGTGAGGTCTGCCTTCGTGCGCACGGCCCACGTGAAGAATAGCCCCGAGGTGTCGCGGCCGGTCTTCGTAATCGTGTCGACCGCTGCGCCGAGCTGCGTCGCGTCGAATTGCATCGCCTGGAGCGCGAACATGCTCGCCGGGATCGTCGGCGCTGAGAACGTCGTCGGCTGGTACGTCGTCAGCAGATGGTTGATGTACGGCGAGGCGTCGAGGGTCGGATTACCACCGACGCCCGGGTTGATCTGCTCCGTGACGATCGCCGCGTCGAGCCGCTTGAAGTCGCCGAAGAGATACGCGGTGACCTTGCCGCTAGCGTCTTCCTCGAGCTGGTCGAAGTCGACGATGTATCCGCCCCAGTAGGGGTCCGTCGGTCGCGTCGTCCCGGCCGGCCACATCCAGAAGAGGACCTGATACAGGAAGCCGATCGCGCCGATCTTGTTGTACGGCCGCGCGAAGACGATCTGGTCGCTGCCGCCGGCGCCGCTTCCGCCGTTGATCCCGTCGCTGAGCTGCAGCGTGAGGATGTCGGACTGCGGAATGTCGACGAGCTTCCCCGTGGCATCAAAAATCTGGACGAGCCAGTTCGTCTTTGCTGCCAACGACTAGCCCTCCAGGTAACGATGATGCGCGCGATCAGCGCGAGGAGATCAGAACAGGTACGCTTCGTGCCAGGTGATGGTGACGCTCGTCCCGCCTGATGACGTGGCGAGGTTGTTTCCGCCAGGCGCGAGATACGGGAAGAACGCCGCATCGCCGACACGATTGATGCTGCCGGTCATGCTGATGAGGTCGAGGCGTGGGAGACCGTTGAGCAGCACGCCGTTTATGCGATTGCGCGGGTCGCAGTCGATCACGATCGTGTCGCCGCCCGCCATCGTCTTGGTGAGCTGCAGCGTGATATCGTTCCCGCTACCCCCTGCGGGGCGCGCTTGCAGAAACGGGTTG
>JAQBPL010000348.1 GCA_028287545.1 Vulcanimicrobiota bacterium
AATATGTGGACGTTGCGATCCTTTCCGCTCCAAACTCGAGTTGCAACCTACGACGTCGGCATCACGCCGCCGATCCTGGCCTGTGCACCGCTGTCGAACCTCGGCCTGTACCTGAATCTGCGCGCCCTCGTCTCATCGGTAACGGCGGTTCCCCGGCGACGGTCAGCAAGTCTGAATCGTCGCGTCAGCTGCTACTCGGGAGTCGACAGCGCAAGCCTCTTTCGCGTTAGCAGTTCGCAGAACGCTTGGACGATCGCGGATGAATGGTGGAAGTCGCGGGGGGTAACGTCGGGTTCGGGACGGGGCAACGCGAGGGAGCATGATTACTTGCTGGCCCAGTAACCGGCGCGGTGCCCTTGCGCGCGCTAGGGACCAGCGGCTCAGGCGCGACGCCCGTCTGCAATGGTATACTGTTCTTTCGTTGGCATAGCGGGTGTCGAGTACGTCCCATCCGGGAGGCCACTGCTTGAGGGTCGGGTCTGAGGCGCACAAAGAGCTGTTCTGCGGGTCGTTCATCGCGACGCACCTCGCGTACGAGCCCACTGAGTTGCCCTGGCCCGTGCTTGACGACGTCTCGCTCGCTCGCTTGCGGGCGATCCCGATCTGGAGCACTGCGCTGCAGGTTGAGCTCAACGCGGGGCAGATGGTCACGGGGTTCGCCGCGACCTTGCGCGACCCACTGATTCGCGCAGCGGTCGCGCTTCAGGGTGCAGAGGAGACTCGGCATGCGCGCATGGTCGGGACGCTCGTCGAGCGCTACGGGCTCAGTGCGACGACGCATCCTCCGGATCTCCCGCCTACGGAAGCGGCCTTCGTCAACTTTGGCTACCGCGAGTGCGTCGACTCCCTGATGGGCTTCGGGGTGTTCCGGCTCGCTCGCGAGGCGCGATTGCTGCCGGATGCGTTGGTATCGCAATTCACGCGCGTGTTGGTGGAAGAGGCGCGCCATATTGTGTTCTTCGTGAACTGGATTGCCTACGAGCGCACGCAGCGCGGCTACGGATTCGCGCCGTTCGAGACGGCCGCAGCCGCCCTCGGATACGGCCGCGCACTGGTCCAGCTCGTCCAATCGGGGCGCGAAGTGGCGAGCGGCGCCGGCGTCTTCAACGATGGCGATGCCTTCGCGGATCTCACCATGGCGAAATTTCTCGCAGCGTGTCTCGCCGAGAACGAGATGCACATGGCGGGCTTCGATCGGCGGCTTCTCCGTCCGCGCCTGCTGCCGAGGCTCGCTGCGATCGCATTGGGGGCGATCGGCGCGAGCGAGCGAATCGGCGCGGCGGCCCAAACGCGATTTGCTCACCTGCGACCTGGGAGCCGACATGCCTGACGTGATGAAGACGTTGTTCGTGAACCCGCCGAGCTTCGACGGCTTCGATGGCGGTGCCGGTTCGCGCTACCAAGCGCGCCGTGAGATTCGATCGTTCTGGTATCCCACATGGCTCGCGCGGCCGGCTGCAATGGTGCCGGGCAGCCGGTTGATCGACGCCCCGCCCGACGGGTTGACGGTCGAAGACGTCGCGGCCACCGCGAAAGACTACGAGCTCGTGGTGCTGCATACGAGCACGCCGTCGTTTCCGAACGACGCGAAGTTCGCCGCGCACTTGAAAGAGCTGTATCCGGACAGTATGGTCGGCATGGTCGGCGCGCACGTCGGCGTACTGCCGCTCGAATCGATGAACGCTGCGCCCGCCGTCGACTGGGTGGCCGTCGGCGAGTTCGACTACACGTGTCTGGACGTCGCTTCCGGCAAGCCTTTGAAGGACGTGCCCGGGATCGCTTATCGCGGGAACGGCCGTGTCGAATACACAGCACCGCGAGCCCCGATCCAAGACATGGATGCGTGTCCGACCGTCATCGACGTGTATAAGCGCGACTTGACGATCGAAAACTACTTCATCGGCTACTTGCAGCATCCGTACGCCTCGCTCTACACCGGCCGCGGGTGCCGCTCGAAGTGCACGTTCTGCCTCTGGCCGCAAACGCTCGGAGGCCATCTCTATCGCGTACGCAGCGCCGATAGCGTCGAAGCGGAGATGGCGCTGGCGAAGCGGCACTTCCCGCAAGTCCGCGAGTTCTTCTTCGACGACGACACGTTCACCGACAATATCCCCCGCGCGAGGAGATCGCGCGGCGATTGGGACCACTGGGCATCACTTGGTCGTGCAACGCGAAGGCGAACGTGCCGCGCAAGACCCTGGAAGTCATGAAGGCGAACGGCCTGCGACTGCTCCTCGTCGGATACGAATCGGGAAATCAGCAGATCCTGAACAACATCAAGAAAGGCATTCGCCTCGACATCGCGCGGGAGTTTTCGCGCAACGCGAAGGAGCTCGGGATCACGATCCACGGGACGTTCATTCTCGGGCTGCCCGGCGAAACGCCCGAAACGATCCAGGAAACAATCCGCTTTGCGTGTGAGATCGAACCGGAGACGATCCAGGTTTCGCTAGCGGCGCCATACCCCGGTACGGAACTCTATCGCCAGGCACAAGAGCAGGGCTGGCTGCAAACCCAGAGCGACGGACTGGTCGACACGCACGGCATTCAGACCGCGGCCCTGAACTATCCGGACATCAGTTCGACGCTCATCTTCGATTCGCTCGATGCGTTCTACCGCAGGTTCTATTTCCGGCCGCGCAAGATGTTCTCGCTGTTCGGCGGGATGCTGCGCGATCCGCACCTCATGAAGCGGCGTCTGCGCGAGGGCGGGGAGTTCTTCAAGTTCCTGCGCGAGCGAAAGGCGACACAGGCGGCGTAACGGCGGGCTCGCGCGGCGGAAGCGCGCGGATCGTGAGGAGCAACGCTGTCGCAAGTCGCGGCATCAACACCGGCCGAAGAAGCCGGCGGTCGATGCGTGCCATCATCGAGCGGTTCGCCTCGAGCGCCGCCGCGAGGAACATCGCCGGCGTGATGTCGGCCGCGATGGACTCGAAGAGTTCGTTTCCTTCCAACTTCGGCCACGGCACGTCGGCGACTCCTCGCGCCGGGGCGGACACCGTCTTGACGTAATACCCGACGGACTCGAGGGTACGGCGAAGGACGCCGTCGCGGCCCGCTCGGGCCTGCTCATAGCGCCACCAGTTCACGAAAAAGGCGATGTGCCGCGCCTCTTCCCACATAAATCTATCGAAGATGTCGAGGAGCGCCGCAGGGAAGAGCCGCTTGCGCCGCGCGATCGCGAACGCGCCGAAGCCGAGAAACGAGTCCATGCACTCGCCGAACCCGAAGACGCGGAAGTCCTCTGTGGTCCCGCGCGGTTCGACGAAGGCGACCTCCGGAACGTCGATCCCGTAGTGCTGCAGCACGTGGCCCATCAGTCGTCCGTGACGCGTCTCCTCCATGCCCTGCAGCGCGACGGCCTCACGAATCAGCGGGTCCTCGATCGTCTGCGCGAACGCGGTGACGAGCTTCCCGGCCCGCCGTTCGATCGATCGTGCGTGGCTCCAGAACGGGAATGCGCGCAATCGTTCCACGAGCGCGACGTCCAGCGGAGGCCAGGGAAGATCACCGGGTTCCCACACGACGTGCGTTTCGATGAACCAGCGGCAGAAGAGGTCGCGGTGCTGCGTGCTCCCGACTCGCATGCTTGCCAAGACTCAGACCGGCGAGGGGTCGCGCTCGGCGAATAAGCGCTGCTGCCAGGTGGGATAGCTGGGCGTCACCGCGCTCGCGGCGTCGAGTCGCGCTACCTGCTCGGCCGTAAGGTTCCAACCCACTGCGCCGAGGTTTTGCCGGAGCTGCTCCTCGTTGCGCGCGCCGATCACGACCGTCGAAACCGTCGGCCGTTGCAAAAGCCAATTGATCGCGATCTGCGGGAAGGTCTTCCCCGTCTCCGCAGCGATTTCGTCGATCGCGTCGACGACCTGGAAGAGCAGCTCATCGTCGACCGGCGGCCCCATCTCAGCGGTCGCGTGCAAGCGGCTCACCTCCGGAAGCGCGGCGCCGCGCCGGAGCTTTCCGGTCAAGCGTCCCCAACCGAGCGGGCTCCACACGACCGCGCCGACACCTTGGTCGATTCCGAGCGGCATCAACTCCCACTCGTAGTCGCGGCCGATCAGCGAGTAGTACGCCTGGTTCGCGACGTAACGCGGATACCCGTATCGGTCGGCAACCGCGAGCGATTTCATCAGGCCCCAACCGGGGAAATTGGAGACGCCGGCATAGCGGATCTTCCCGGCGCGCACGAGATCCTCGAGGGTCGAGAGAACTTCCTGCGCCGGCGTCATCGCATCGAAGGCGTGTAGTTGATAGAGATCGATGTAGTCGGTACCGAGTCGCTTTAGCGACGCTTCGCAAGCCTGCATGAGGTGATGGCGTGAGGAGCCGACGTCGTTCGGGTCTTCCCCGAAGCGATACGTCGCCTTCGTCGAGATGATCACGCGATCGCGGCGGCCGCGAATCGCTTCGCCGAGAATCTCCTCGGCCGCACCGCGCGAGTAAACGTCGGCGCTGTCGAACATCGTCAAGCCCGCGTCGAGACAGATGTCGACAAGCCGGCGAGCCTCGGCGCTGTCGGTCGTCCCCCATGCTTCGAAGAGCGCACCGCGACCCCCGAATGTCCCCGTGCCGAAGCTCAGCACGGGGACGCGAAAGCCGGATGCACCGAGACGACGATATTCCATGCTGCTATTCGTGCCCTCCGGTGCCTCAGCGCCCGTACGTTGTTGCTACCCACTTGTCTTGCTGCGGCGCGCGGTTCGTAACGACGTAACGAACGAGCAATCGGCTTCTGAGCTGCCGCGCGAGATGCAGTGGTCTTGCTTGGGTTCGTGAGCGGCGGCGCCCGAAACACCATTAGGTGCAACGTAAGAGGTTCGTCCGTTTGGTTACGGCTGGGTCACTTGCCGTAGCGCATCCCGAGGTCGCGTCCGCTGCCGAGAAGGTCGCCGTCCCGAGCGTCGGCCAAGCTCAGCCGCAGTTCGCGCGAGCCGACGCGGTCGTCACCTCGTTCATGCAGAAGTACGCGCTTCCGGCCGCCGCCCTCGCGATCGCCAAAGATGGCCGACTCGTCCACGCGCGTGCGTTCGGCTATCAAGACCTCGCGAAGACCAAACCGGTGACACCGATGCACCGCTTTCGCATCGCGAGCAACAGCAAGCCGGTGACTGCCGTCGGCGTGATGCTGCTCGTCGAGCGTGGCCGCGTCAAGCTCGATGATCGCGCGTTCGACGTGCTTTCCGACCTGTCGCCGCCCTCCAGTGCGCGCGTCGATCCACGGCTGAGGACGATTACGATCCGGCAGCTGCTCGAACATTCGGCTGGTTTCGACAGCACGAAGACCGATCCGCAGTTCGATGCGCTGCGCGTCGCCGCGGACGCGCTGGGGCGGCCGACGCCCGCGACCCACGTCGACATCATCCGGTATATGATGGGGCAGCCTCTCGCCTTCGATCCCGGCACGAAGTACCTGTACTCGAATCTTGGCTACAACATCCTCGGTCGCGTCATCGAGCGCGTGAGCGGCTCGCCGTACGAAGCGTTCTGCCAGCGAGAGGTGCTCGCTCCCGCCGGCATCAC
>JAQBPL010000350.1 GCA_028287545.1 Vulcanimicrobiota bacterium
TCGATCCCGGAGACGTGCACGTAGACGTCGCGCGGCGGACGCACGCCGATCGCCTCGCGTTCGTAGTGTTCGGAGGAATAGACGAGTTCGCGCGGGACGATGCCGTCGCGCAGGATCCGTCCCTCGCCGTAGACGTCGAGCAGGAACGCGTTGAGCGCGCGGACCCGCTGCGAGATGCCGCGTGAGATCAGCGCCCAATCAGCGGCCGGAATGATGCGCGGAATCAGATCGAAGGGCAGGATGCGCTCGGTTCCGCGCGCGTCGGCGTAGACGGTGAACGTGACGCCGCGCTGCAGCAGCACGGTGTTGACCGTGGTGACCCGGTGGCGGAAGTCGCTCGACGAGATCCCGGCCAGCGTCGTCGCGAGCGCGGCATAGTGGGCCCTCGGGAGTCCGTCGGCGTCGGCGAACTCGTCGAACGCCGGCGCCGGGGCGTACCGGTCGAGGATCGAGCGCATCCCCGGCGGTTCAGAAGTCATCGGTGACCTCCGTTCGCCAGATGGCCAAACCCCGCCCGGCACTGCCCGGGGAGGCGTCTTACGAGGCGGGAACCACCTGCGGCGTCTCGGGCAACGGACGGACGGGCGGTCGCCGGAACGACGGCGGCTTCGGCGCGAACCGCGGCTCGATGTGTTTGGCGACCCACAGGTAGATCGTGGGCACGACGACGAGCGAGAGCAGCGTCGAGGTCAGCAAGCCGCCGATCACGACCGTTCCGAGCGGTGCTTGCGTCTCCGATCCCGCTTCGAGGCCGACCGCGATCGGCAGCATGCCGCCGAGCGTCGCCAGCGTCGTCATCAGAATCGGCCGCAGGCGCATCGGTCCGGCATGCATGATCGCTTCGCGCGCGTCCATCCCTTCATCGCGCCGCAGCTGTTTGGTGAATTCGACGACGAGAATCGCGTTCTTCACGGCGATGCCGACGAGCATCAGCGAGCCGATGAACGCCGTGAGGCCGAAGGCACGGTGCGTGATCCACAGCGACGCGATGATGCCGATCAGCGCGAACGGCACCGCCATCATGATGACGAGCGGATCGAGAAACGACTCGAACTGCGAGGCCAGCAGCATGTAGATCAAAGCGATCGCGAGGATCACGACCAGCGTCAAGTTCCCGAAGGTGTCGTTGTTCTGCGTGACGGCCGGTCCGTATTGCCAGCGATAGCCCGCCGGAAGCGGATACGCATTCATGACGCTCGTGACTTCGGAGAGCACGTCGCCGAGGTTGCCGCCGACGACCGGCGCGTCGACGTCGACGCGCCGCGCTTTGTTCTGACGCGGAATCTGCGAAGGACCCGTGCCGAGCGTCAGCTTGGCGACCCCGCCGAGCGGCACCGCGTTGAGCGACTGCGACGACGGCTGGTTCGATCCGCTGGGGGTGGTCGCGGCGGTGGCCGCGGCCGAGGTGGTCGCGTTCGGGAGAATCAGCATCGAATTGAGCGAGTCGAGCGACCGCCGCTGCGCGGGCGGCAGCTGCACGAGAATCGGATATTGCGTGCCGTTCATCTGCCAATACGAAGCGATCGTGCCGGTCGTCGCGGTGGAGATGATGGTCGCGATGTCGCCGGTCGAGAGGCCCATTTGGGCGGCCATGCGGCGATCGACGGCGATGTCGACCTCGGGCTGCGAAGGCGTGATGTTCGTGTCGGCGTTGGTGATCCCGGGGATCTTCTTGACCTCCTTCACCACGCCTTGACCGAGGTCGTACAGCTTGCGGATGTCGGGACCGTAGAGCTGGATCTCGATCGCGTCGGAACCCTGACTGACGGTTTGCTGCACGATGTCGATGCTGCGCGCGAACGCCTGCGTTCCAACGAGCGTCCGGCGCATTGCCGTGAACTCCGCGCGCTGTGCCGGCGTGAAATTCTGCACGGCCGCAGAGGCGGAGGATCCGCCTCCGCCGCGGCGCGGGACGCCGCCGAGCCGGCGCTGCCACTGGTTGACGAAGTCGTCGGCCGCGGCGCCCTGGATGTCTGGTCGGAGCGAGATCGCGAGTGATGCCTGGTTCGTCACGATGCGGGTGGTGCCGCCGTTGAACGAGGAACCGACCGAGTCGGCGACGTTGATCACCCGATCGTCGTGGCGCAGCGCATTTTCGACGACGACCGCGACGCGATTCGTCTCCGCGACCGACGTGCCGTTCGGCGTGCGCAAGTCGATGCGAATGAAGCGCGACGACGACGCCGGAAACGTCTCCGTCTTGACGACGCCGAGCTTGACGGCGGTGAAGGAAAGGCCCAGAAATACGACGCCGATTCCCAAGACGAGAGCCGGCCGATCGATGGACGCACCGAGCAGGCGCCGGTAGCCGCTCTCGAGGCGTCCGTAGAGCCCGTCGAAGCCGGCGCTGAAACGCTGATACGCGTTTCGCCGGCCGCCGTGGCCCTCCGCGGCGTGCACGGTATCGGCGTCGAGCATGAAGCTGGAGAGCATCGGCACGGTCGTCGTCGCGACGAGCAGCGAGATCCCGACGCCGACGATGATGACGAGGGCGAACGGGCCGAAGATCAGCCCCTGCAGACCCGGGATGAGGAGCAGCGGGACGAACACGGTAACCACGGTGACCGTCGAGGCCAAGACCGCCGTGAAGATCTGCGAGGTCGCATTGCGCGCGGCCTCGCGCGGCGACTCTCCCATCGCGAGGTGGCGATAGATGTTCTCGATGACGACGACAGCGTCGTCGACGATCAACCCGACCGCGAGCGCGAGGCCTCCCAGCGTCATAATGTTGAGCGACTGGTTGAGCATATAGGCGGCGAAGAACGTGCCCAGCACCGAGATCGGCAGCGAGACGGCGACGATCAGCGTGGAGCGCAGCGAGTGCAGGAACAGCAGGATGATCAGGACCGCGAGCAGCGCGCCGTACACGGCGGTGTGCTCGAGCGCGACGACCGCGGAATTGATGAAGCCCTGCTGATCGAACACGACGCCGAAGTGCATCGTCGGATAGCGTTTTTGGAAGTCGGCGACCTTGGCGTAGGCGCCCTGCGAGACGGCGATGACGTTCGCATCGGGCTGTGCCGTGATGGAGATTGCGACGGCCGGCACGCCGTCGAGGCGCGCGAACGACCGGATCTCTTCGATGCTGTCGCTGACCTTCGCGACGTCGCGAATGTAGACCGGAGCGCCGTTCTTGACGGTAAGCACCGTGTTCGCGATCTCGGCGGCGTTCTTGTAGAGGGCCGAGGCGCGGATCGTGAACTCTTTGGGCCCGATCGCGATCAGCCCGGCCGGCGCGTCGACGTTCTCGTTCTTGATCTTATTGACGACCGCGTTCGTGTCGAGGTTGTAGCCGGCGAGCGCGCTGTTATTTGGCTCGACCATGATCGCCCGCTGCGCGCCGCCGAAGATGCTGACCGATCCGACCCCGGCGACGCCGGCGAACTCATCGGCGAGCTGGTTGTTGAAGAGGTCGTAGAGATCGCGCAGCTGCCGGTTGCTGTCAGTGACGTAGAAGCGCACGACCGGAATCGAGTTCGGGTCGGCTTTTATGACCTGCGGCTGCTGCAGGTTCGGGTCGTTCGGCAGCGTGTTCGCCGCGCGCGCGACTTGCTGCTGAATGTCGGACGCGGCGACGTTGATGTTCGTGCCGTACTTGAACGTCGCGCGGACGGTGGACTGACCCTGGACCGAGTTCGACTGGAGGAAGTCGATGCCGGAGACGCGGCTGACCGCGTTCTCGATCGGCCGGGTGACGGTCGCTTCCATCGTCTCGGGGGAGACGTTGCCGTAGTTCACCGTGACCGAGACGACCGGCGGCTGGAACGAGGGCAGCAGGGCGATCGGCAGCCTCGGAATCGCGAAGAGCCCCAGCACGACGATGGCCGTGGCCATCATGGCGACCGTCACTCGGCGCGTTACAGCAAAATCGGCAATTGACACTCGGGGAAGTCTCCGTTCCGGGCTGCGGCAAACCTCCGCCTAGGGTCCTAAAATTTGCTGGGAAGGAGCGGGGAGGCGACCCCACCTTCGTACCCGGCCTTGCCGCCCTCGTGTTGGGCGTGATAGTATCCGGGGGTTCTCCCGGAGCCTCCGAGTCTCCGGTGAGCTTTCCCGCTGCCCGGCCCAAGCGCCGGGCCGCCGGCTCCGCCGGCGTCCAGAGAGGGTTCCATGGCCGTCACCGATTACGAAGTCACCTATATCCTGCGTCCGAGCCTCGAGGAAACCGAGGTCGACGAGCGCGCCAACGCGCTGGCTGAGGACGTGAAGGCCCGCGGCGGAGAGCTGGTGGGCGAGCTCGAGAAGATGGGCAAGCGCCGGCTGGCGTACGAGATCGACGATGTCCGCGAGGGCTACTACGTCGTGATGAAGTTCCGCAGCGAGG
>JAQBPL010000388.1 GCA_028287545.1 Vulcanimicrobiota bacterium
CGCGGGAAAACAACAAGACCCGCTGTGAAGCGGGCCTTGCTGCCGTCGCGTAGCAGGTTGCCCTACTACCGGGTGTGGGCGACGATTCATGCGTCATTTTCGACGCTGCCCACACCGGACGATAGGAGGAAGATTGGAAAGTCGTGCTCCAATTCCTCTCGTTCGCTCGGCCTGCTCGTTAAGGTTCCGTAACGCCGGTACGCCGCTGAATCTCACGTATGCCAGACGGCTGGCCGCTTGTCGACGAAGGCACCGATGCCTTCCTGGGCGTCCTCGGCAAGCGCGTTCTGCGACATCACTTCTTTGGCGTATGCGTACGCTTGGGCTTGCGGCAGGTCGATCTGCGCGTAGAAGGCGGCCTTCCCGAGGCCGACGACCGCGCCGGCGCTTCCCGCGATCTTCGCCGCCAGCGCGCGGGTCGTGGATTCGAGCGCTTCCCCAGGCACCGCACGGTTGATGAGACCCCAGTCGGCCGCGGTGAGCGCGTCGATCGGTTCGCCGGTGAGCAGCATCTCCATCGCGCGCTTGCGGCCGATCGCGCGCGTCAGCGCGACCATCGGCGTCGTGCAGAATAGGCCGATCTTCACCCCGGGCGTCGCAAAAACGGCCGCGGTCGAGGCGATCGCGAGGTCGCAGGTCGCGACGAGCTGGCATCCGGCGGCGGTCGCGACCCCGGCGACTTCGGCGATCACCGGCTGCGGGATCGTCTGAATCGACTCCATCAGCCGTACGCACGTGTCAAACGTGAGCCGGTAGTCCTCGACGCTGCGTTCGAGCATTTCGCGCAGGTCGTGGCCGGCGCTGAACGCGGGACCGAGCCCGCGCAGGATGACGGCCTTGATCGAGCGGTCGGCGCCGATCGCCTCGAACGCGGCGAGGAGCTCGCGCATGACGTCCAACGAGAGCGCGTTGCGCTTCTCGGGACGGTTGAGGGTCACGACGGCGGTCCCGTCGGATTCCTCGACCAGAAGATTGCGATACGCGCTCGTTGCGATCATCGGCGTCGGCCTTTGCTTACGGAGTCGGGGCGGGCAGCGGGGATCCGCTTTTGCGAATCGGCGACGCCTTGGCGGCGCGGGCTCCCAGCGCTTTGGCCACCGAAGTGCAGGCGTAGCCCCCGTGCTTCGTCTTCCCGTAATACTCGGTGCCGGCGGCCCAGTAGATCTTCGAGGAGGTGTTCACCCACACGACCGGATCGCTCGCCGGACACGAGGGGACCATGGCGGAGAGCGAGCCGGCCGGCGCCGGGGTCCCCTTGGTCTTGGCCGAGACGCCGAACGGAGCGGCGACGGCCAGCACCAGGGCAAGAACTGCGGCAAGACGTTTCATGCCCAATAGTTGGGCAAACGCGCCTCGCCCCCTGGCCTATTTTCCGTGCGGCCAGGGGACCCCGATGGTGAGCGCACCCTCGAGCGAGGTTGGCCCGCCCGGGATGGGACGGACTTGCTGGATCAGAACGCGCGCGTGCCTGGTAACCTGGGCCTCGGCGTACCACAGGAGCGAGCGGGTCGCCGCAGGCGCGGCGAACGCGTCCTCGCGGATTCCGATGAAGGCGTGCTCGCCGAGCCGCCACCGCAACCGCGCGAACCCGCCGGTCGAGTCGATGCGTCCGCCGACGCCGTCGCCGTTGAAGTCGCGGCCCCACCACTGTTCGGCCAGCAATTCCAACCGGCCGCGGCGCGCGTCGATCGAGAGGCCGGTGCGCGTGTACGCGTCTTCGAAACGCGGCCGTCCGAGCGGGGTGATGCCGGCCGAGCCGGCGATGGCGTCGATCCCCAGCCGCAGGTCGTCGTTCAACGGCACGCGCGCGTACAGGCCGATTTCCGGCGCAGCGAACGTCTGCGTCGTGCCGGTGTCGACGGGCTTTCCGCCGTACGCGGAGCCGGCGGCGTTCCCCAGACCGAACGTCGCTTCGAAGCGCGCGACGCCGACGGTGCGTTCCGCTTCGAGACCCCAGCGCGGCGTCGCGAGCGTCAGCTCGTTGAGGCCCACGCGCGCGCCCTCGTAGCCGTAGGTGGTGAGCGTATCGAGGCGCTGCGCGGGCGAATGGATCAGCGGCATTTCGTACAATCCGGCGCGGTACACCGTATGCGTGTGATCGTCGTAATACGCGAGATAGCCGAGAAAGAGCGACGACGGACCGCCTTGGCTGCCGAGGCTCTCGTGCACGAACGCTTCGATCCGGCCGACCTCGCCCGCGGCGAGAATCGCGCCTGCCGGGACGGTTCTGGTCGTGCTTCCTTGCGGCGGCACTTCGGTATAGCCGATCTGCTCGCGCAAGGCGACGATCGTCGTACCGTGCTTCGCCAAGCCGTCGATACGATAGCCGCGATTGCGGAACTCGTTGCCGAACGCGTTGAGTTCGGGCAGCACCGAATGGCACGCCCCACACGTGAGGTTGTAGCGTTGCGCGAAGATCGGGATCGCCTGCGCGGCGCGCGGCGCGAACGTGCACGCGATGCCGGCCAGCATCGCTGCTGCGGCGGCGAATCGTTTACCGGACAAGGATCGCCCCCCGCATCGGGGCGCCGTAGTGGTAGAAACAGCCGTACAGATACGTTCCGGCCTTATCGGCGAGCAGCGGCTGCGACGACGCGCCCGCCGCGAGATTGCCGGAAGTCCAGCCGGTTGAGAGCCGGTCGCCGGAGGTGTTCAGCGCCGCGCCGCCCAGCGGCGATCCGGCCGGAAACGTGGTGCCGTCGAACGACGACGCGGTGTGCGCGAACGAGTCGACGTTCACGAACCGGATCGTCGATCCGAGCGGTACCGTCACGACGGGAGGTGCGAACCCACCACTGCTCCCGTACGCCGTCGCGACGACGGTGGAGGTCGTCAACGAGACGTCAATCATCGTCGACGAGGTTGACGTCGTCGCGCCGGCGTTCGCCGCCCCCGCAGACGGAGCACCGGGCGTGCACGCTGCCAGGACGGCGAGTAGGAGGAGCGAGGTGGGTCGCACCCGCCGATTCTTGCGCCCGATCGTGAGACGGCGATGAAAGTCGCGCCGGGCTCGCTCTCAGACTTCGTTCACGTCCTCGTGCAACGCGAAGGCCGGCAGTCGCGCGACGAAGCGGCTTCGGCCCTCGAGCACCACCTCGCCGCCGTGCGCGCGCGCGATGGTCCGGCAGATCGCGAGGCCAAGGCCGCTGCCGGCTCCGTCGTCGCGCTCGCGCACGAAGCGTTCGAAGATCCGCTCGCGCAAGGCGGGCGGGACGCCCGGGCCGTCGTCCTCGACGCTCAGCGCGACGTGCGCTCCTTCGGCGGCGACGGCGACGCGCACCGAGCCCGTTGCGTATCGACCGGCATTCTCGAGCAGGTTTTCGGCGAGCCGCCGCAAGCGGCGCTCGTCGCCGAGGACCCACGCGCCGTCCGCCGCATCGAGTTCGTACCGTAGACCCTCACGGCGCGCCGACGCGACGGCGGTGCGCGCGACGGCGCCGACGTCGACCGGCTCCGAGAGGCGCTGCGCGACCTTTTCCTCGCGCACGAGCGCCAGCAGGTCGCCGACGGTCGCCGACGCGTCGAGCGCGATCTCCGCGATGCGGTCGAGCGCATCCGGCGGCCGGCTCTGGGCGAGGCCCGTGATGCGCGCGAGCGGCGTGCGCAGCTCGTGGGCGGCTTCGGCGGCGAAGCGCGCTTCGCGCTCGCGGGCTTCGATCAGCGGCCGCACCGAGATGAGGGCGAGCGCGTACGCCGCGAGGCCGGAGAGCACCAGCAGCGGCACGTCGATCAACGCGAGGTCCAACGCCGTGCGGCGCATCGCCGCGGCGTAGACGGCGCGGCCTTCAGGCGTGCCGAGGATCGGCTCGAGTACGTCGTGCCGCGCGCCCGCGAGGTAGACGTAGGCGGCCGCGTCGAGCACGACCAGCACCACCAGCAGGATCGCCAGATACGACGCGCACAGGCGTAAGACTACGCGTGCAATGAGTAGCCGACTCCCCAGACGGTGGAGATCCGGTCGCGCGCGCCTACGACGGCGAGTTTGCGGCGGACCGCGCTGACGTAGACGTCGACGACGTTGCTCGAGCCGTCGAAGTCGTCGCCCCACACCCGTTCGAGGATCTGCGCGCGAGTCAGAGCGAGACCGGCGTTCGACGCCAGATACTCCAACAAGCGAAACTCGGTGGAGCCCAGCGGGACCTCCCGCCCGGCCACGCGCACGGCTCGCGCGCCGAGGTCGACGACCAGGTCGCCGACTTCGATCGTGGCGCGGAAGGTCAGCGGGGTGCGGCGGAGCAGGGCGCGCAGCCGCGCGGCGAGCTCGTCCTCGACGAACGGCTTCACCAGATAATCGTCGGCGCCGGCGTCCAGTCCGCGCACGCGATCCTCGACCGCGTCGCGCGCGGTCAGAAACAGCACGGGCGTGGTGACCCCTTCGGCGCGGGCGTCGCGGCACAGCGTGAACCCGTCGCGGCCCGGTAAGACGACGTCGACGACGGCCGCGTCGTACGTGCCGCGAAGGAGCAAGTCGTATCCGGAGGCGCCGTCCATCGCCACGTCGACCGCATACTTGAGCCGCTCGAGCATCGCGCGCAGCGCGTCGGCGATCTCGCGTTGATCTTCGATCACGAGGATGCGCACGCGGGTGGGTTTCGCCGTGCCCCTGCGCCGCACCGTTGTATGAAGAATCCCTGAAACGGCGGGGGGCCGAGCCTCACCCCCGTTTCAGCGCCGCCCGGTAGGGTGACGCTTCAGCTCCTCCTCCGAGGTACATCATGCGCCGGCCCGGCCTCATCCAGACTCCTCCGCCCCGCGGGATGGGCTGCTGATGCGCTTCGCAGCCGCCGTGCTCTGCGCCGCACTCGCGTGCGGAACGCCCGCGGCGGCCGGCGTTTCGCGCGACGCGCGCGACGTCCCGATCGTGGACCAGATGGGCGCGACGTTCACCCTGCGCGACCTGCACCGTCCGACGGCGGTGACGTTCGTCGATCTGGATTGCGACGACGCTTGTGCGATCAGCGAGGCCATCTTCGCCCGGCTCGCGCAGACGCTCGCGCGCAAGCACGTCGACGCGCGGCTGATCACGCTGACGCTCTCTCCGGACGCCGACCCGCCGGTCGCGATGGCCGCGCGGGCGCGGAAGTTCAACGCCGACCCCTCACGCTGGCGCTGGGCGAGCGGACGTCCCGCCGACGTGAAGCGGCTGATGGCCGCGTTCGGGGTCGAACGCATCAGCAGCAAGTTCCACAGCTCGTTCGCCTACGTGCTCGACGGCGACGGGCTGCCGGTCCGCACGATCATGCTCTCGACGTCGGCCGACGAAGAGATTCTCGCCGGCCTGCGCGCCGTCGCGCGCCGCTAGGTCAGAGCTTATCGCGCAGGTCGATCGCGAGCGCGCGCAGCGCTGGATCCTCGGCGTCGTGCGCGCAGCGATCGAACGCGACGCGCGCATCGGCGCGGCGTCCGCCGCGCAGCAGCACGGTTCCCAGCGCGAAGCGCGCGCGGGCGTAACCCGGAGCCAGCGCCAGCGCGCGCTGCAGTTCGGCTTGCGCGACGTCGTCGTGACCGTCGCGCAACTCGACCAGCGCGAGATCGTAATGCGCGACCGCATACGACGGATCGGCGTCGAGCAGCGCGCGGAAGTCACCGCGCGCCGTCGCCAGATCGCCGGCCCGCAAGGCGACGAGGCCGCGGCTGTAGTGCGCCATCGCGGCGTTCGGCGCGATCGCGACGAATCGGTCCGCGGCGGTTCGGGCTCCGCTCACGTTTCCGCGGCGAAGTTCGATTGCGACCAGGGTCGCGGCGGCCGCCGCGAAACCCGGATCGCGATGGAGGGCCTCATTCAGGAGCGGTACCGCCGCATCGTCGCGACCGAGGTGCGCATCGGCGATCGCCAAGTCGTAGCGCGCGGTCGAGCCTTTCGGCTCCGGCGGATCGAGCACGATGACGCGGGTGAACTCGGGGACGGCCGCGGCCCAGTCGCCCTTCTCCTCGGCGGCGACGCCGCGCGCGAAACGCTCGTGGATCTCGCGGTCTCGCGCACGCGCGGCGAGGACGCCGGCATCGGTGGTGCGCGGCGCCGTCGTGCTGCCGGGGGTGCCGGGGTATGGTTGCGCCCACGCGCTAGGGGTCGCCGCGGCAAGCGCGAGCAGCGACGCTGCGACCGCCCGTGCGATCACGTCAGTCCCGCGGCAAGCCCGCGGACGTCGACGAACGCGCGGTCGCCGCGTGTTCGGGAGCGCAGTCCCAACCCGTGCGACCGGCTTCGGTGATCGGGCCCAGCAGCGCGGGGGGAGCGCTGGAAGCGAGCAGGGCGGCGTCGCCTTGCAGAAGATCGGCTCCCGCGGCGACGCCTGCCCCCGCGCCGAGCGCGAGGGCCACCGCGATCGCCCAGCGCCGAAGGTGCCTCATAGCCAGCATGATACACCGCGCTCGTGAAGGGTTCCTGAAATTCGCTCTCCTGGTTGCCTTTTGGGGCGGCGCCGCCCCCGCGGCGGCCGACGAGCTGCTTACGGGCGCCCTGCGCGACCAGGACGGCGCCGCCCTCGCCGGCGCGCGCGTCTCCGCCCTCGACGCCCGCGGCACGGTGATCGGCCGCGACCGTAGCGCCGGCGACGGCACCTTCGCCCTCACGGCGGCCGCTCGTCCGGCCGCTCTGCTCGTATCGGCCGACGACAGCGACCCGCTGCGGATCGTCGTCCCGCCGGACGGGCCGGTCACCGCGGTCGTGCGCCGGCACCATTCCGCCGACCGGGTCCCGTCGGTTTCCGACGTCGCCGCCCTTCCCGCCGGGAGCCTGGCCGAGATCGCGACGGTGATCCCGTACTGGATCGCGTTCCCGAACGTGCTCGGGAATCGCTGGCTCGACCGCGGGCGCGGGGTCACGACCATCGAGGGCCTCCCGTTCTACCGCCGCGCCGACGGCGCAGATGCCGGCAGCCTGCTCCCCACGCACGCGATCGGGGCGGTCGCGGTGCACGATCCGTTGGAGGCGCCGTTTTACGGCGACCGCGCCGGGGGCGGCATCATCGACGGCCGGCTGTTCGACCGGCTCGACGCCGCACGGGTGACGAACCGTGACGCGTCGCTGCTCGTCGGCGGCGACACCGCGCTGCTGGCTGCGACGTCGTGGGACCCGGACGGCGAACGCCGGGTCGTCGCGGCGCGGACGAGCCGCGCGTTCGGGTCCGTGACGGCGAATCTTGTGGCGCTCACCGGCGATCTTCCGGGAACGCACTACGCCGGCCTCGGCGCCGGCGTGCGCGGTGCGAGCGGCGCGATCGATCTGAGCGGCGCGTTCGACTTCACCCGCCAGGTCGTCGATGCGGCCGGCGTGCCCGACGCCGGCAGCGTCGTCTCGCTGAGCGCCGACGCGTCCGCACGCGGTCCGAACGCTCTCGCCGTCCGCGCGCGGTGGCGCGACGAACGCGGCGTCCTCGGCAACCTTGCGGTGGAGCACCAAGATGCCGCCTTCGTCGTCGGTACCGTGCGTGGCGCGCCGAACGCCACGCGCGTCGCGGCGACGGTCGCGCTCGCCTACGGTCTCGACCGCGGCTCCGGCGCCGTTCCGCAGTCGGCGCTCGCCGTGCTGCCGTCGCTTTCGATCAACACGCCGCTCTCGGCCAACTGGTCGCTTCACTTGGGTGCCGGCGATTCGACGCTCGGGACGCCGGGGATCGCGATCGCGCACGCGGCGCTCGGCGAAGCCGGTCTGTCGTTCAACGACCGGCACCGCGTGCACGTCGACTTCCTCGCGTACGTGGAAGGCGACGCGGCGCCGCGCGCGGTGACCCGCGGCTTCGCCGCCAATCTCGGCTGGGAGATCGCGCCGCGCCTTTCGCTGCGCGCGTGGTCGCTGCGTGACTCGGACGTGCAGGAGGTGCTCGTCCCGGAGTACCCCGGCGGCCCGGTCGAGACGATCGGCGTCGAGCGCCCGTTTCGCCGCGACCTGCTCTGGCTGACGTGGGATGGACCCGCGCGGTTCGATCTGCTGGTACGCGCCGGCGCGCTCGAAGGCGACGTGCGCGTCCCGCTCGGCAGGCGCTACGTCTTCACGGCCGGCTCGGCACGCCGGCTCATCGGCGGGAAACGTTCGCTCGACATCGGGATCACCGCGCGCTAATCGGCTTTCACGCGATCACCAGAACGGCCCGCGCCTCGACCTCGCCGCGTTTGAGGCGAACCAGCGCCTCTTCGGCTTGCGCAAGCGTGAACGTCTCCGTGACGACCTCGACTTTTCCGGCGGCGGCGATCCGCAGCACTTCGCGCATCTCCGCACGATTTCCGATCACCGTCCCGGCGAGCCGTTTCTCGTCAGGGAACGCCATCGGTCCAGGTTCCGGCGCCGCGCCGTTCACGACGATACCGCCTCGCTTTATGGCGGCAAGCGCGTCGCGCAGCGACTCGCTCGAGGGCGCGAAGACGATCGCCGCGTCGATGCCGCCGTCGCGCTGCAGTTGGCGAACCGCATCGCCGTTCGACGGATCGACGGTCGCGACCGATCCGAGCTTCTCGGCGAGCTCGCGGTGGGGTTTTCCGCGCGCGACCGTGATGACGTCGGCTCCTGCCAATCGCGCGAACTGGATCACCATGTGTCCGACGCCGCCCATCCCGAAGAGCGCCACCCGCTGGCCCGGCACGAGTTCCGCCTTGCGCACGGCATGATAGGCCGTGATGCCGGGACAAAACAGCGGCGCTGCTTCGACGTCCGGAATTGCATCCGGTACGTGATACGTATGGGCGGCTTTCGCGACGATGTATTCCGCATAACCGCCGTCGACCGTCTCACCGGTGATCTCTTTCTCGAGGCAGAGATGTTCGCGCGCGGTGAGGCAGAATTCGCACCGCAAGCAGCTGGTCCAAAGCGGCTGAATGCCGACGCGCTCGTCCAGCCGGAAACCGTCGACGTTCGGACCGATCTCGGCGACGCGGCCGCAGATCTCGTGCCCCGGGATGATCGGCAGTTTTGCCGGAACGCCGGCCGCAAGCCAATCGCCTTCGATCGTGTGAAGGTTCGAGCGACACACGCCGCAGGTGGAGATCTTGACCAGGAGCTCGCCGGGCCCGGGCGCGGGCACCGGAACGTCCTGAAGCGCCAGCGGATGCTCTTCGACCGGCGCCGTGCGCACAAGTGCCATTGCCCGCATGATGCCGCGGTCGTTCACGGCATCGCCGGCCGCCAAACGCGCACGCCTACCGTTCGAGTCACCGAGGTATCCGAACGGCTCCGAACCGAGGGGCCGCCCTCCCGCTCCCGGAACCCTGTTCTGCGTACTCGGTTTTGCAAGGTATCATGGCTCTGAACGCGCGGGCGCTCCATCCGCTCTTTGCCGGTGAAATTGGCGGCGTGGTGCTGCGCGAGGTGCACGACCGCGCCGTCCTCGACGAGATCAAGGCGCTCTTGGACCGCTACGGCCTAGTCGTCTTTCGCGACCAGCCGTTCGAGGACGAGGAGCAGATCGCGTTCGCACGGCGGCTCGACGGTGAGCTTGTGATGAAGGTCGCGCGGACCGTGATCGACACGACGTCACGGCTGAACGCCCCCGGCATCACCGACATCTCCAACCTCGACGAGAACGGCGCGCCGCTCGATCGCGCCGACCGGCGGCGCATGTACTCGCTCGGCAACCGCCTGTGGCATACCGACGCGTCGTTCCAGAATCCGCCGGCGCGCTATTCGATGCTCTCGGCGAAGTCCGTCCCGGACGCGGACGGCGAGACCGAATA
>JAQBPL010000048.1 GCA_028287545.1 Vulcanimicrobiota bacterium
CGCCGTTCGATCCGGAAGAGCTCGAACGTTGCCCAGCGTGACGGCGTGCCGCGCGGCGCGTGTCCGCGCAGCATCTCCTCATATCGCCATGCGAGGCCCGCTCGCCCGTCGCTCACGACCACCGGTATCAGCCGGACGTCCGCCTGCAACCGCGGCTGGTGCACGAGCGCAGCGGGGCGCGTCAAGAGAAACGCGTTCGAGCTGCCGCCCTCGATGACGGTGCTGCGGCAGCGCCCCTCGCGATCCGATCGCAGCAAGAGCAGCCGCGTGTCGTCGCGCAGCCCGTTCGCGAGCACCACTTCAGGCGCCGTCTGCTCCTCCGCGACGAGGAGCGGCCGCGCTCGCGCGTCGATCGTATGGACGATCGGGAAGACGCTCGCGTCGTACCACGTATCCCACCAGTACGGCGCACCGACGACCCGGGTCGACGACGTCAACGATGCGCCCAGGAGCAAGGCGCCGGCGGCAAGTGCGGCGAGTCGCTCGATCCAACTCTTCTTGGACGCCGCCACGCCACATGCGACCGCCCCCGCGACGACCAGTTCGAGCGCGATCAGCAACGGCATCTCGTACCGAGCGAGCAGCACCAGCGCCAGGTGCCAGTGTAAGTCGACCAGCATGAGGACGCCGACCGTCGGGAGGGAGAGCGTCGCCAGAAAGAGCAACGCGCGGCGCCCATTCGCGGTGCGCGAAAGGATGCCGATCGCGCCGGCGATGATCGCCGCGATCGGGAGTATCAGCCACCAGAGCCGGACCTTCCAGAAGTCGAGCGCGAAGAACGGCAGGGAGAGGTTGTACGCCCACTTCGGCAGCACGAACGTCGAGAAATCGTAACCTCCAGTCGTCGGCAGGTGTGCGGCGATATCTCCCCGGTGGCGGAGCGCCACGAACAGCCACGGCAACCACAGGGCGACGGCGGGAAGCGCCGCAAGGAGATAGGATCGCACGGCCGGGCGAGCGTTGCCGCGATCGAGGACGACCCAGACCGCGTGACCGGCCACAACGGCGGCGAAGAGCGTGTAGTCGTAGAGCCCGATAAGGAGCGCGACGCTATAGGTCGCCCAGTCTCGCGGTGCGCGAGTACGTGCCGCTCGCAGCAGCGCTGCGGACGATGCAGCGATCGCGAGCATCAGCAAGCTGTAGCCGCGCGCTTCACGAGCATACGCGACGGCGAACGGCGAGACCGCGAAGAGCGCGCCGGCGACCGCCGCGGCGAGATTCGAGCGGAACAGCTCGCCGGCGAGCCACGCGACGGCGGGGATCGCGAGGACTCCGAGAATGGCCGCCAGCGTCCGCGGGGCGACCGCGGAGCTTCCGATCAATCGCTCCCACCCCCATACCAGCGCGTAGTAGAGAGGCGGCCATTGCGGCTCGTCGTGCGCAAGCGTCTGGACGATCGCGGGAACGCCGCGAGCCGACGGCGTGAAAAAGCGCACGCGCCATGACGCGACGTCATGCACGCGATCGTCAAACGACGACGTGAGTTCTTCCTCGGAGACACCCGCGACGCGAAATACCGTCCAAACCTCGTCGTCGAACACGACTTGACGGTCGAGACGGCAGACGCGGAGCGCGATGCCGCACAAAATCACGACGGCGAGCGCGACCAACGCCAGGCGGATCGCTCGGGTGAGGGGCCGCCGGGCGGGGGACGGCGTCGTGTCGGGGGTGGCCATCAAGGTGCACTCTTGTCGTCGGAGCGTGCAAGCGAGACGGCCGATTGGGTGAACAGCAGAGCAGGTGAGACGGAGGCTCGTCAGCACCCGTCTTTTTCCCTCCGCCGCGGCCCGGCATCCGCAGGGCATGCGCTATCATCGAGACACGGGATTTCGTTGCAGGTTCGGAGGGGCGCAATGTCCTCGAACGTGACGCGGTCCCAATTCTTGGTCGGCTCGCTTTTCACGGCTACGTCGGGACTGCTTTCGCCCGTCCCGGCGCTCGCGCTCGAGGAGACCGCGCTCGACCGCTACGTCGCGACGCCCGACCCGCAGTATGGGTACAAGCTGCTGAGGGCGCAAGCGGCCGACGGATGCATGGCATACGTCCTGGAGCTGACCTCGCAGCGGTGGCGTGACGCTGCCGAGGTCGACCGGCCGGTTTGGAAACACTGGCTGACGATCGTCGTACCCGACGAAGTCCGCACGAACGTCGGCGCGTTGATCGTCAGCGGCGGTTCGAACGACGATCGCCCGCCTGCGCACGTCGACGCTGCGCTGACGCTGCTCGCGAACAAGACACATTCCGTGGTCGGCGAGATCAACATGGTTCCCAATCAGCCGCTGACGTTTGCAGACGAGGCAAGTCCGCGGTCGGAGGACGCGCTGGTCGCCTACAGTTGGGACAAGTACCTTCGCACGGCTGACGAGCGATGGCCGCTGCGGCTGCCAATGACCAAAAGCGTGGTCCGCGCCATGGACACCGTGACCGCGTTCTGCGCGAGCGACGCCGGCCGAGGCGTCCGCGTCGACCGGTTCGTGGTCGGCGGCGCGTCGAAGCGCGGCTGGACCACCTGGACGACGGCTGCCGTCGACCGGCGCGTCGTAGGAATCGTCCCGATCGTCATCGACGTCTTGAACATCAAGCCTTCCGCGGAGCACGGGTATCGCGCGTACGGCTTTTGGCCGCCGGCTTTGCGCCCATACGAAGAGATGGGCATCATGAAGTGGATGGGCACGCCGCAGATGGACGCGCTCATGGAAATCGAAGACCCGTACTCGTATCGGACTCGCTACACGATGCCGAAGTTCATCATCAACGCGACGGGCGACCAATTCTTCCCGCCGGATTCCTCGCAGTACTATTTCGGCGGGCTGCCGAGCGATACGTACCTGCGCTACATCCCGAATTGCGACCATTCGCTGCGGGGCGCCGCCGTGGAGTCGGGCCACAGCGTCCTCGCGTTCCTCCACTCGATCATCGACGGGACGCCGCGACCGCGATTCTCCTGGCGCTTCGATGCGGGCGCCATCAGGGTCCATACGGCAACGATGCCGCTCTCGGTGAAATTGTGGCGCGCCGTGAACCCGAAGGCGCGGGACTTTCGGCTGCAGTCGATCGGAAGAGCCTTCACGAGCTCGTACCTGCGCGATCAGGGCGGCGGGACGTTCGTCGGCGAGATGATGCGGCCCGAACGGGGTTGGGCGGCATACCTCGTCGAGATGACCTACGCGAGCGAGACCAGCGAGATCGGCGACCAGTTCAAAGTCACGACGGGCGTCCGCATCACGCCGGACGTTCTGCCGTTCCCAGCGCCGGCGCGGTGATCCGATCGTTCCGAAGGGGAGGACGACATGGCTGACTTCAGGCCGGGTCAATTGCTGCGGATCTTCGTCAACGAGCGCGACACGTGGCATGGCGGACCGCTCTACTGCGCGATCGTCGACATGCTCAAACGCGAGCAGGTCGCCGGCGCGAGCGTCTTTCGCGGGGTCGAAGGATTCGGTGCTCACCGCGAGATCCACGCGGCGAAGATCTGGAGCTTGGGAGCCAAGCTCCCGGTCCTGATCGAGGTGATCGACGATCCCGCGAAGATCGAGACGCTTCTGCCGCACCTCGAAGCGATGATCCCTGAAGGAGCGGTCACGCTCGAACGCGTCGAGTACGCTCACTTCACCAGACGGCCGCGAGCGTGAAGATCGATCACAACGGCACGCTCATGCGGATCTACCTCTCCGAGAGCGCGCGTTCCGGCGGCCGCGATGCGTTGACGGCGCTCGTCGAGGCGATCGCCGCCGCCGGGATCGCCGGCGCGACGGCGTTCAAGGGGATCGAAGGGTACGGGAGCAGCCGCGTGATCTCGTCGGAGCGTGTGGTGGACGCCTGGATGGATCTGCCGCTGCTGATCGAGGTTGTCGACGACGACGAGAAGATTCGCGCGTTCCTTCCCACGCTCGAGCGGGTTCTGTTCGACGGCCTGGTCACGCTCGAACGCGTGCAGACGCTCTTCCGTCGCACGGCGGACCGCTCTGCGCCATGAAGGTGCTCCTGGTCTCCGATCTCCACGCCAATCCGTTCGCCTTCGACGTTCTCCCGCAGGCCGATGCCGTGCTCTGCATGGGTGACCTCGTCGACTACGGCCCCGATCCTCGCGGCGCCATTGCGTGGTGCCGATCGCGGGCCGACGCCGTCGTTCACGGAAACCATGATCGCGCGCTCGCATACGACGAGGACGACGGCGTAGCGCCGGCGATGCGCGAAGCGAGCCGCTGCACGCGCGTCGTTCATCGCACGCTGCTCGACGAAGGCGACGTCGACTATCTCCGCGCGCTGCCGCGGCTCGCGACGGTTCGCATCGGCACGGTCACGTTCGCGCTCACGCATGCGTTCGCGGACGACCCGCGGCACTATGGGCCGCTGGCGGACGCCGCGGCTTCAGCGCGGGCGGCGGTTCCGGCCGCCGCCGTCGTTGCCGTTGGACACACGCACGTCCAGGGCGTCCTTGCACTGGAGGGCGCCGTCGCGGTCAACCCGGGCAGCCTTGGGATGAGCAGCGAAGGCGGCCGCGCGCACTACGCCATGTGGGAAGACGGTCGGATCACCTTGCACAGCGTGCCGTACGACGTCGCGGCGACGCTCACCGCGCTCGCCGAGATGCCCGTACCCGACGACGTGCGCACGGTGCTCCGCGACGCCTTTCAGAACGGACGGCGTACCAATCGCGGATCGGCGTGATCGTGTGGCCCACCATCTCGAACTGCGACGATTACGGGCTCACCGCTTCGAGGTCAGGCGGCGGTGTCTCGACGCCGAGCCGCATCGCTTCGTAAATGTGCCAGAACACGTCCAAGGCGTAGTCGCCGAGCTTCTCGGGGTCGTGCTGGTCGATCGGATCCGACGAGCGCAGCGCGCCGGCGGCGAGGGTCGCGGCGGCCTGGGCAACCACGGCTTCGGGGAGGGATGCGGAAGGATTCAACACGGTGCGATTCTCCTAGCTTTCGCGAATGCGGAGGACGATTTTGCCGACGACGTGGCCGCGCTCGACGCGGCGATGCGCCTCGGCGACTTCGGCGAGCGGGTACACGGCGAGTTCGAGTGGGAGCACGCGCTCGCCGATGGCCTCCTCGAGGCGCTCGAACGTCTTGCGCGAGGACACGCCGTTGACGCCGATGACGGGATGACGCGCTGCGACCGGTTCTGGCTCGACGCCTTCCGGGTACGCGACCGGCGCGCCGTGTTTCAAGTGGGCGAGAAACGCCGCCAGCGTGTCGCCGTTGGCGGTAACCAATGCCGCGTCCCAGCCGGGAAGCGAAGCGCGAGCGATCACCGATTCGAGCCGGCGCGCGTGCGGGGAGATCACGTGCATGGCGCCGAGCGCATGCACGTACTCAAGCGCATCGGGTCGGGCCGTGCCGACGACCTTCGCTTTCATCCCGCTGCCGAGCCACACGCCGAGCGAACCGACGCCGCCGCTGGCGCCGAAGACGAGCAGCACCTCGTCACGCTTCACCCCGAGCGCTTCGAGCCCAGCGAGCGCGGTCAGCGCGACGCAGGGCATAGCGCCCGCGATGTCTTGCCGAATCTGCGGCGGGACGCGCGCTGCGCGATCGCCCAGAACGCTGACGTACTCGGCGTAGAAGCCGCCCTCGCGATTGTCGTAACTATACGCGTACACCCGATCGCCGACGCCCAGATGTTCGACGCGCTCGCCGACCGCGACGACCGTGCCGGCGCCGTCGGCGCCGAGGATCGTTCCGGATTTGATGTCACGCCACTCGCCGGCGCGCTCCTTCGCGTCCCAAATTCCGACGCTCGCGAAATCGAGCGCGATGATCGCATGGTCGCGTTTGAGCGGGGGGACCGGGACGTCGGTGATGCGGAACGCGTCGGGTGGCCCGGCCGCGTCGACGACCGCCGCTTTCATCGTTTTCGGGACGCTCGCAGCAGGTGCGCGGCCGCTTGCGTGTTCGGTGCGAAGCATGAAGCCTATCATCCCACCGCAGGCAAACCGAAAGAAGGTACCCGCGAATTCTAGTGTAGCGACCAGGACAATTCCGCCCGGCGCGCGATCGCTCGTTCATGCCCGATGCACGAGGCCGCACCTTCCCGGACGGATTCTTCTTTGGTGCGGCGACCGCCGCGCACCAGACCGAGGGCGCGTGGGACGAGGACGGGAAAGGCGAGTCGATCTGGGACCGTTTCGCGCACCGCGTCGGCACGATCAAAGGCGCGACGACCGGCGATGTCGCCTGCGATTCGTACCATCGCGTTCACGACGACGTCGCGCTGCTGCGCGAACTCGGGCTCAACAGCTACCGCTTCTCGATCGCCTGGCCGCGCGTGCAGCCGGCGGGCAGCGGCGCAATCGAAGGGCGCGGCCTCGACTATTATCGCCGCCTCACGGACGCGTTGCTCGAGGCCGGCATCCGGCCGCTGCCGACGCTCTATCATTGGGATCTTCCGCAAGCGCTCGAGGACGCGGGCGGATGGCCGCAGCGCGACACCGCCGAGCGCTTTGCCGAGTACGCCGCGATCGTGACGCAGGCGCTGGGCGACCGCGTCACCGACTGGGCGACGTTCAACGAACCGTGGATCTTCACGCGGCTGGGCTACCTCGCCGGCATCCACGCGCCCGGCCGCAGCGATGCGGAAGCCTACCTCCGCGCGACCCACACGGTCAACCTCGCGCAAGGTTTGGCGACGCGCGCCATCAAGGCCGGGCGGCCGGCGCTACGCGTCGGATGCGTGCACTCCGTCTCACCGGCGGTGCCGGCGACGGACGCACCGGAAGACGGCGCGGCGGCCGAAGCCTTCCATGCCTACGCCAACCGATGGTTTCTCGATCCCGTGCTGCACGGCGCGTATCCGGCGCACGCGGTGGCGGGTGAACTGCCCCTCGAGACGATGGGATATCGCGACGGCGACGACCGCATCATGCGCGCGGCGCTCGACTGGATCGGGATCAACTACTATTTCCACCTCGTCGTGCGCGATGCGCCGACCGGGGACGGCGCGCTGCGTTTTCGCTTCGCGACGGTCGATCGCAACGAGCATCCGCGCACCGACTTCGGATGGCCGGTCAATCCCGGCGGCCTGCGGACGATTCTCGGCCGGATGGCGAGCGACTGCGGCGGCCTTCCGCTCGAAGTCACCGAGAACGGCGCCTCCTACCACGAGTTTCCCGACGCCGACGGGCGCATCCGCGACACGCGCCGCATCGACTACCTGCGCGGGCACCTTAATGCCGTCGCGGACGCGATCGCCGATGGGGTCGACGTGCGAGGCTACCACCACTGGACGCTGGTCGACAACTTCGAGTGGGCCGAGGGCTACACGCAGCGTTTCGGTCTCGCGCATCTCGACCAGCGAACGCTCGCGCGCACGATCAAGGACTCGGGCCGCTGGTTCGCCGGCGTCGCAAAAACGGGACGGCTAGACTAGCACTCGACGACGCCGACGGCGAGGCCGCCGAGCGAGGTTTCCTTGTACTTGGTCTGCATGTCCAGGCCGGTGCGATACATCACGTCGATGATCGCGTCGAGCGTGACGGCATGGCCCTCGTCTTCCCACATCGCCATGCGCGCGGCGTGGATCGCTTTCATCGCGCCGACCGCGTTGCGCTCGATGCACGGGATCTGCACCAACCCGCCGATCGGATCGCAAGTCATCCCCAGGCTGTGCTCCATTCCGATCTCAGCGGCGTGTTCGACGTGATGGTTCGCGCCGCCGAGCGCGGCGACCAAGGCGCCTGCGGCCATCGAGCACGCGACGCCGACTTCGCCTTGACAGCCGACTTCGGCGCCTGAGATCGAGGCGTTCTCTTTGTACAGCGCGCCGATCGCGCTGGCGGTGAGAAAGAACCGCAAGAGGCCGTCGGCAGAGGCGTCCTTGACGTAGCGCAAATAGTAGTGCGCGACCGCCGGGATCACGCCGGCGGCGCCGTTGGTCGGCGCGGTGACCACGCGCCCGCCGGCGGCGTTCTCTTCGTTCACCGCCATCGCCACCGCGTTGACGTAGTCCATCGGCGCGAGCGCGTCGTCGCCGCCGCTCTTCTCGTGCAGCCGGCGGTAGAGCTGCGGCGCGCGGCGGCGCACGTTCAGGCCGCCGGGCAAGATCCCTTCGGTCTGCAAGCCGCGTTCGGCGCACGTCCGCATCGCGCCCCACACCGTCTCGACGTATGCGCGCACCTCCGCCTCACCGTGGCGCGCGCTTTCGTTGGCCAGCACGATCTCCCAGATCGCGAGACCCTCGCGTTCGCCGATCGCCAAGAGTTCCGCCGCGCTGGCGAAGGAATGCGGGATCGTCACGCCGCCGTCGCCTGCGCTCGGCGGTGCGCCTTCGACTTCGACGAATCCGCCGCCGACCGAGTAGTACGTCTGCTGGTCGGCGACCGCGCCGCCGGCAAAACACGCGGAGATGCGCATGGCGTTGGGGTGGCGCGGCAGCGCCTCGCGCCGCAGGAAGACGATGTCCTCCGTCGTGCTGAACGCGATTCGATGAGTGCCGGCGAGCAGCAGCGCGCCGTCACGCGCCACCGTTTCGACGCAGCGCGCAGCCTGTTCGGGATCGGTCTGGTCAGGCCGCATTCCGGAGAGACCGAGGACCACCGCGCGATCGGTTCCGTGTCCCTTCCCGGTCAACGCAAGCGATCCGTACAGGTCGACCCGCACGGAGGCGATCTCGTCGACGAGGCCGCGCTCGACCAATCGTGCGGCGAACATGCCGGCAGCGCGCATCGGGCCGGTCGTGTGCGAGCTCGACGGACCCAAGCCGATCTTGAACAGATCGAAAAATCCGGTTCTCACGCCGGACTCACTTCGAGGGGCTGCGGGCTCATCAGCGCCGTCAGCACGTGATCGCGCCACGCGCCGTTGATGAACAAATAATCGCGCGCGTACCCCTCGGTCACGAAGCCCAGCCGGCGCAGCAGCTTCCCGCTGCGTTCGTTCGTCGGCTGATAGTTGGCCATCACGCGATGGAGGCGCAGCCCCTCGAACGCGAAGCCGACGACGGCGCCGACGGCCTCCGACGCGATTCCCTGCCCTTCACGGGCCGCATCGACCGAATACCCGAGATGGCAGGCTTGGAAGGCGCCGCGGACGATGTTGCTCAGGTTGACCGACGCAGCGACCGCGTCGTCGCCCTGCATTCGCGCAAGGAAGAGAAACCCTCGGCCGTCGTCGGCGTCGGCACGCCGTCCTCCGAGTGATGCCGACCGCACTTCCACGTCGTACGCGGTAGCGGCATCGCGGACCGGCTCCCAAGCACGCAAATGCTCGCGGTTGCGCCGGTCGTAGTCGATGACGGCACGGACATCGTCGACGTCCGCGAGACGAATGGTGAGGCGAGCCGTTTCGAGGACGTGGCGCGTGGTCAGCATCAATCTCCCATTTCAGGGATCAACCCGACGCAGGCCTCCGCGGGCGCAGAAAAGCAGAGAGCGGCATCGGCAACCAGGGCAGCGTTTTCTCGGTCGCACGGTGCATGGCAGAACGCAGTGTCGTCGTCTTGAGCGGAGCTCGGACCGCAATCGGAAGTTACGGCGGAAGTCTGAAGGATATTCCTCCGACGCAGCTGGCGGCAACCGTCGCGCGCGAAGCGGTGAAGCGGGCGGGCGTCGATCCGGCGCACGTCGGGCACGTCGTGTTCTGGAACGTCATCCACACCGAGCCGAAGGACATGTACCACTCGCGCGTCGCGGCGCTCGACGCGGGGTTTCCGACAGGTTCGTCGTCCCTGACGGTCAAACGGCTGTGCGGCAGCGGGTTTCAAGCGATCGTTTCCGCCGCGCAGGCTATTCTGCTCGGCGATGCGGAAATCGCCGTCGCGGGCGGCGCCGAGTCGATGAGCCGCGCGCTGTACGGCAACCCGTCGCAGCGCTGGGGAGCACGGATGGGCGCGACGGAGTCGTTCGACATGATGATCGGCGCGCTGACCGATCCGTGGGACACGGTCCACATGGGCATCACGGGCGAGAACGTCGCGGCGCAGTACGGCATCAGCCGCGAAGAGCAGGACGCGTTCGCCCTGCGGAGCCAGCAGCGCGCCGTGAGCGCCATCGCCGCCGGGCACTTCAAGGATCAGATCGTTCCGATCGAACTGAAGACGCGCAAAGGCACCACCATCTTCGACACCGACGAGCACGTG
>JAQBPL010000088.1 GCA_028287545.1 Vulcanimicrobiota bacterium
AGATCATCACGCCGGAAGAGATGCCGTGGGAGATGTCGCCGCACGGCCTCATCAAGCATCTCGTCAACGACAAGATGAACGCGCGCGTCGAGACGGTCGACATCTACATGCAGATCATCCCGCCCGGAAGCCGGTCGGGCAAGCACCGGCAGCTCGCCGAGGAATGCTTGTACGTCCTCGAAGGACGCGGCTACGACCTCCACGTCGATTGCGACGTCGAGATCACCGACACGTACCACTGGAAAGCGCAAGACGAAGTGCGCCGGTTCGAATGGGAAGCGGGCGACATGATCTACGTGCCGCCCAACACGATCAGCCAGCATTTCAACGCCGACCCCGAGCGTCCGGCGCGCCTCGTGAGCGCGACGAACCGAATCTACAAGTACTGCGGGCTCAACGACCTCGAGCAAATCGAGAACGCGCCCGAATACGATCCGAAGGTCGTACTCGACGACGAGACGGTCGTGCGTTATCTGAAGGCGGCCGCGGTCAAATAGACCGCGGCCCCTCGCGCCGCCTACGCTTCGGCCGCGCCCAGGCCGAGGCGTCCGCCCAGGCGCTGCACGATCGTGACGAGCCCGAGCAGCAGCACGACGAGGACGCAGCCGAGCGCCGCGATCACGGGGTACTGGCCGTTCGACCACAAGTCGAAGATCGCGATGGAGACGACCTCGCTCCCTTGTGAGTACAGGAAGATCGCCGCCGAGATCTCGCGGAACGCGATGATCACGGTGGTGAGGAAGCCCGCGATGAGCGAGGGCATCAGCAGCGGGACGTAGATGCGCAGGAAGCGCTGCGTCCAGTTCGCGCCGCTCACCGCGGCCGCTTCTTCGAGCTCGTCGCGAATCTGCGCGAGCCCGGAGCTCGCGTAGCGCATCCCGTACGGGATCCCGATCGTCACGAAGCCGATCACCAGCAGCGCCAGCGTCCCGTAGAGATGGAACGGGAGCGGCGCGATGAGATACCAGAACAGGATGCCGACGCCCATCAAAATGCTGGGCACCGCGATCGGAAGCGAGACCAGGACGTCGAGGATCCACGCGCCGCGCATGCGCGACTTGAGCGTCACGTATGCCACGATCGCGGTGAGCACGGTGACGATCGCGCCGGCGGCAAGCGAGGTGATCGTGCTGTTCAGGAGCGCGTGCTTGATCAGCGGATAGTTCCACATCGTGAGGTAGTTCGCGAGGCCGACGTGCCGCAGCGCGGCGGCCGAGGGCACCTCGAAGCTCGGGAGCAGCGAGCACCATACCAGCACCGCGATCGGCAGCGCGACCGCGACCGTGAAGAACATGAGGATCGCCGCGCCGGCGAGCGGCCGCATCGCGCCGAGCTCCAGGCGCCGCGGGCGGAACGCCTTCCCGGTCACCGTCGCGTGGCGCCCGGCGCTGTTGAGCCGGTTCGCGAACGCAACGCCCGCGGCGGCGATCACGAGGACGATGCCGCACATCGCGGCGGCGCCGCCGTAGTTCGGCGGAAACGCCTGCAGCGCACCGTAGATCTGCGTGGTGAACACGGAGACGTTCGCCGGGACGCCGACGAGCTGCGGAACCTCGAACGAGGCGATCGTCTGGATGAAGACGAGCAACGCTGCGGCCACGATGGCGGGCCGCGCGAGGGCCAACGTGACGCGCCGGAACGCCGTGAGGGGACCGGCGCCCGACGCGACCGCGGCTTCTTCCATCGATGGATCCATCGAGGTGAAGGTGGCAACCGCGAGGATGAACGCCGTCGGCGCGACGTGCATCGTCTGCACGAAAATCATCCCGGGCAGCGAGTAGACGTTGAACGGCCGCACGTGGAGCATCGCCTGCGCGACCGCGTTGAGCAGCCCGATCCTCGGCGACGCGAGGAACAGCCACGCGACGGTGTTCAGGATCCCCGGGACGATCAGCGGGACGAGCGCCGTCGTCATCCCGAGCGCGCGCAGCGGCGCGTCGGTGCGCGCGTAGAGGAACGCGAGGCCGAACCCGAGCACGACCGCGAGCCCGGCGACGCCGCCGCCGTAGAGCGCGGTGTTGCCCAGGAGCCGGTAGAACGTCGGGTCGGTGAACGCGCGCGCGTAGTTGGCGAGCGACCAGTGCGCGTCGTTGCCGAGAAACCCGGTATGCAGGCTCGCGTAGATCATCGTCGCGACGGGGACGACGGCGAGATAGACGAGGATGAGCGACGCGCCGGCCATGATCGCGGTCTCGGCGGCCGGGAGGCGAAGCGCGAAGCGCGACGCTCGCAGCGGGGCGCCGCGGCTCATCGTGCGGCTCGGAAGGAAGCGATCAAGTGTACGTCCCCAGCGAATTCGCTATATCGGATTCCCAAAGCGAGACGTTTCCCGAGGCGCACGACTTCCCTGCCCAGTCAACGCAGCGCGAACGCGCCGAAGATGCCCGCAGCCAGAACGAGCAGGCTCTGATTCCAATCGGTCCGCAGCAGCACGACCGTCGCGAGGACCGCGAGGACGATCGTCACCGGCGCGTCGGCGGCGCCGCGCGCCAGCGTCGCGACGCCGGCCCAGATGAGCCCGAGGACGATCGGCGCGACCGCGCGCGCGAAACGCTCGCGCCATGGGTTTCCGCGCAGCCGCTCCCAGCCGTGTCCTACCGCGTAGACGACGATCGCGGCCGGAACGAAGATCGCGACGGTCGCGACGACGGCGCCGAGCGCGCCGCGCACGGCGTAGCCGACGAGCGCCGCCATCGTCGTCGTCGGTCCCGGCGCCAGTTTCCCGAGCGCGAAGAACTGCGTGAACTCCGCTGAGGAGATCCAGTGATACCGTTCGACGACGTCGGCATGCATCTGCGGGATGATCGCGTTCCCGCCGCCGAAGCCGAGCAGCGAGAGGATCGCGAAGACGAGTGCGAGGCGCGCGAGGTTCATGCAGCGGGCGGGCGCGTCACGACGAGCGCGATCGGGATGAAGACGACGAGCGTGAGCGCGAGCGATGCGTGCAGCACGAGCACGAACGCGGCGACGCTCGCGATGAGCGCGAGATCGACGATGCTCCCTCGCCGCGGAAGCGTCATCTCGATCGCGTTCGCGAGCGTGAGGCCGACCGCGACCGCCGCGCAGGCGCGCAGCGCGCCGGAGATCGCCGGAAGATGCGCATCGAGCGCGATCGCGGCGAGGATCATCAGGATCGCGAATCCCGGCAGCACGGAGGCGAGCAGCGCGGCGACCGCTCCGGGCGCGCCGCGCAGCCGAGAGCCGACGAGCACCGCGACGTTGGTCGGGTTGGCGCCCGGCAGAAGTTGAGCGATCGAGAGCAGTTCGATGAAGTCGCTCTCGCCGACCCAGGCGTTGCGCCGCACCACCTCGCGCCGGATCGCCCCCATCTGCCCGCCGCCGAACGACGTCGCGGAGATGCGCCCGAACACCGCCGCGATCGCCAAGAGCGAAGGTCGCCGCGTCTGGGGCCCCTCGACCGTCATGCGCTCGCCGTTCGGCGCGGCGCTATTCCGAGAGCGGACGGCGTCGCCACTCGATGCGCAGCCGCGCGCCGCCCTCCTGCATCCGCAGGTGCTGCGCGATGAGCTGCTCGATGCTGCTCAGACGCTCTCCCGAGTCGGCGAACGCGTCGAGCCGGAGGCCTTCCGGCCACGAGTGAAACGTGCACACGCCCTCATTGACTTTTACGTAACCCGCCTCGGCCGACCATTCCGTTTCGAACTCGAGTCCGAGGCGCCGCGTGAGTTCCGCCGCCAGCGTCGAGGGATCGTCGGTGAGGACGAGCGCCTGCGCGTGCGGCAATTGATTATGCCTCGCCGAGGTACGCGGCGATCCGCTTCGAGACGACCGCGACGAGCGCGGCGTCGATCGGGTACCACCTCGTCCCCGGTGCCTCCGACGTCCCCGCGAGCGTTACGCTGACGTTGCGCGGCGGGACGAGCGCGATCGCGGCATTGCGCGCGCGCGTCTGCCAGCGCGCTTCGTTCGCCTGCGGTCCCTCGAACCGGTCGATCGCCGCGCTCGCGCGAACCGCGGCGTCGACCTCGTGGACGAATTCCTCGAACTGCATTCGATATAGTTATTCCACGCGCGACCGGTTCCCCTCGTCGAGAAAAACACGGCACGTCGTGGCGGATCGCGCCGGTCGTAAGCCGAAACGCGGCACGTGGTGTAACCAACGGAAAGGCAAACGGTGATCAGCAGCAGGGCCGCGGAGCTCGCGGACGAGATCGAGAGTGCGATCGTCGCGGGAAAGGTTCCCAGCGGCGAGCGGCTCGGCACGAAGGACGATCTTCGGCGCCGCTACGACGTAGCGTACGGTACGCTCAACGAGACGCTCCGCATCCTTCAACAGCGCGGATACGTTTCGTCACGCACGGGTCCAGGTGGCGGCCTCTTCGCGACGATCCCGACGTCGAGCGATCGTCTGCGGCATCTGCTCTCGGGCGTTCCCGAGGGCGGCACGCTCAAGGACTGCGCCGAGGTGCGGCACGCGCTGGAAGCGGCCGTCACGCTCGATGCGACGCGTTCCCGCACGCGTGCCGATCTCGCCGACCTCCGCCGCATCGTCAAACGCATGGCGGCGAAGACCGGCGATCCAACCGGCTACCTGCACGAGAACTGGGCGCTCCACCGGCGCATCGCGGAGTGCTGCCGGAATCGCGTCCTCGCCAACCTCTACATCACGCTGCTCGACGCAAACGAGCCCGGTCCGGGCGTCGTCGTCCCTGACCGCTATCGCGCCGCGAATGCCGAGGAGAACCTCGTCGCGCACACCGAGCTGGTGGACGCGATCGCTTCGGGCTCGCTCGAGCGCGCGCGGCGCGCCGTCGAAGACCACGAGGGGTTCTTCGAGCCGGTCGTCGATCGCCCGCTGCGCGCGCCGCGTCCGCCGGCGCCGAGCCGGAGCGCGACGCGCAAGCGACCGGCGGCGCGCGTCAAGCGCCGGTGAACGCCGCTACCAGTGGAACCTGAACGACGATTCGAGGTAGAGCTCGACTTTGTGCGAGACGTCGCCGCCCGGGTTCGTCTGATGCTCGCTCTTGACGAAGGCGCGGTATGACGCGAATGACGTTCCACGCACCCGGAAACCGTAGAACGTACGGTTCGTCATGCTCGGCGTGAGATTGTTGTCGTAGAAGTCCGAGTAATGCTCGACGGTGAAGTACGGGATGACCCTCGTTTGGCCATACACCGGCACGCTCAGCGTCGCAGCCACTTTGGAGACCCACGTCTTGCCGAGAATCGTCGTCCCTTTCGGAGGCGCGGGTCCGTCGAGCTGATGGTTCACGTAGTTCCCGTCGACGCGCAGCCGCAACGGCCGGCCGATGCGCGTCAGGGGACCGACGAGATAGCTGACTGACGTGCGTAATCCTTGCTCGCTGCGCGGCGCCGCATTCGTCGGATCGCCGGTACCCGGGCAGCAGACGCGATACCGGTACATGAATTCCTCGGAGATCTCGAGCTGCTTGGACGCCGCGTACGAGATACCGGTGTCATATTCCAGATCGTCCGAGAGACCG
>JAQBPL010000093.1 GCA_028287545.1 Vulcanimicrobiota bacterium
CCCGAAACCAAGGCGGCGACCGGCCAAAGCGTCACCGACCGCGCTATACAAGCCGAAAGCGCCGTCGCTCGGGCTGGCCGCGTCGAAAGGAACCGTCATCCTCGCCGGACGACGTTCACCGCACCGTGCCGAATCCCTCACACACCACCGCCGATGACACGCGCGACGGATTCACCGGCGCCGTCGGATCGACGCCCCTGATCGGCCTGCCCAAACTCTCTGCGGCGCTGGGCCGCACGATCATGGGCAAAGCAGAGTTCCTCAATCCCGGCGGTTCCGTCAAGGACCGGGCGGCGCTGGGGATCATCAGCGATTTCGAAGCCCGTGGGCTCCTCGGGCCGGGGAGCGTCGTCGTCGAGGGGACGGCCGGCAATACCGGGATCGGCTTGGCGCTGGTCGGCAACGCCCGCGGGTATCGAACGATCATCGTGATGCCAGACGATCAAGCGCCCGAGAAGTACGCGCTGCTGCGAGCCTTCGGCGCCGAATTGCACGTCGTCCCCGCGGTCGGCTTCGCCGACGACGCGAACTACTATCACGTTGCCCGGCGCCTCGCCGAATCGACGCCGGACGCCGTCTGGGCGAATCAGTTCGAGAACACCGCGAACCGCGACGCGCACGAACGGACCACGGGACCCGAGATCTTCGCGCAAACAGGCGGCGCGCTCGACGCGTTCGTCGCCGCTGCGGGAACGGGCGGCACGATCGCCGGCTGCGGGCGCGCGCTAAAGGCGCGCGATCCGCAGATCCGCGTTATCCTCGCCGATCCGTACGGCTCGGCGCTCTACAGTTACGTCAAGACCGGTCAGCTTGCGACCGAAGGCGATTCGAATGCCGAGGGGATCGGCATCAAACGCATCGTCGCGAACTTCGCCGGCGCGCCGGTCGACGATGCGCTGCGCGTCGACGACCGCACGATGGTCGAGATGGCGCACTGGCTGCTGCGCGAGGAAGGGCTCTTCGTCGGCGGCTCCGCCGCCCTAAACGTCGCGGCGGCGGCGCGCGTCGCACGGAACCTGCCCGCCGGGAGCCGCGTCGTCACGATCCTCTGCGACGGCGGCGAGCGCTACCGCTCGCGCCTGTACGATGCGACCTGGCTCGCCGAAAACGACGTCGTGCCGGCCGCGTCCGGTCTCGAGTTCTTGTGAGCGGCGATACGCCGGCGCCGAAGCCGTCGCACATCACGGCGGAGGGGTCGCTGGTGATGGTCGACGTCCTGGCCAAAGCGCCGACGTCACGGGCCGCGAGCGCCGAGGCGTCGGTGCGTCTGGGTGCGGCTGCGGCGGAAGCGCTGCGGACCGCGACGCTTCCGAAGGGCGATGCGTTCGTCGCCGCGCAACTGGCCGGGATCATGGCCGCGAAACGCACGAGCGAGTTGATCCCGCTCGCCCATCCGATCCCGCTCGGCGCGGTCGACGTCGCGTTCGCGTGGGCCGACGCGACGACGCTGCGCATCACTACGCGCGCGACCACCGTCGGACAGACCGGCGTCGAAATGGAGGCGATGGTCGCCGCCAGCGTCGCGGCGCTCACGATCTACGACATGTGCAAGGCGCTCGACAAGGGTATCGTCATCGAGCGGGTGCGCCTGCTCGAGAAGTCGGGCGGAAAATCCGGCGACTGGCGCGTCGCCGAGCCGGCCCCATGACCGTTCATCCCGTCGCCGTGATCGTGCTGTCGGACCGCGCGCACAGCGGCGAGCGGCCCGACGCGTGCATTCCGGTCGTGCGCGATGCGTTGCGAGCGGAGCCGCTGGCGATCGACGACGAGCGCGTGCTGCCCGACGACGCGGCGGCGCTGCAGGCGGCGCTGATCGAGTTGTGCGACGGCGGAACCCGCTTGATCCTCACCTCCGGCGGCACGGGCCTCGGAGAGCGCGACCGCACACCGCAGGCGACCGCCGCAGTCCTCGACTACGAGGTGCCCGGGATCGCCGAAGTGATGCGGTTCGCCTCGATGCGTCACGCGCCCGGCGCGATGCTCTCGCGCGCGATCGCCGGCGTGCGGAACCGGTCCCTGATCGTGAACCTGCCGGGGAGTCCGAAGGCGGTGCGTGAAACCCTCGACGCAATCGTCGGCGCGCTGCCGCACGCGCTCGATCTGCTGGCCGGAAACGCAACAGATCACCATCCGGCCGGGTATGGGGAACGATGACTTTCCAGGCCGCGCAGTCGTACCTGCTCGGGTTGATCAACGAGAACGCCTCTCGCCGGATGCCGAACCGGCTCGACCGCATCGACGCGTTTCTGGACGCGCTCGGCAACCCGCATCGCGCGTATCCGACCCTGCACGTTGCGGGCACGAGCGGGAAAGGTTCGACCTCGACGATGCTCGCGGCGGTGCTGCAGGCGTCCGGGCGGCGCACCGGTTTGCACACGAAACCGCACCTCGCCAGCGTGACGGAGCGCGCGCGCGTCAACGGCGTCCCGATTCCGGACGATGCGTTCGGTGATCTGATCGGCGAGATGCTCACGGCGGTCGACCGGGTCGCGTACGAGCACGGCAAGCCCACGTACTACGAAACGCTCTTGGCGCTGGCGTTCCTGTGGTTCGCGCGCTGCGAAGTCGACGTCGCCGTGATCGAAGCGGGTCTGGGGGGGACGCTCGACGGCACGAACGTGCTGCGCCCGAAGGTCAGCGTCATCACCAACGTCGGTTTGGATCATACCGACGTCTTGGGCGACACGCTCGAAGACATCGCGCGCGACAAAGCCGGAATCGCCAAAGAAGGCGTGCCGCTGGTGAGCGACGTGCGCGATCCGGGCGCGCGCGCGGCGATCGAGCGCATCTGCGCCGACGTCGGCGCGCCGTTCGTTTCGGTCGCCGACACCGTCACGATCGAACAGCGCCCCGGCGAGCGCTACGGCCAATCGTTCGCGGTCACCACGCCCCTGGACCGCTACGAGATCGCGCTCCCGGTGCTCGGCCGATTCCAGCAGCGGAATGCGGCCACGGCGATTCGCGCGCTGGAACACCTCCCGCCCGACTTGCGCCCGACGCGCTCGGAGATCGAAACGGGGCTCGCGCGAGCGATCATCCCGGGGCGGATGGAGTTCTTCCCGTCTCACCCGGGCGTCGTGTTCGACATTGCGCACAACGCCGACAAGGCGCAGAGCCTGGCCGACGCGCTCGCCGAGACGTTCCCGAACCGCCGCTTCACCTTCGTCATCGCGGTCGGCGAATCGAAGGACGCGTTCGAGGTGATCCGCCCGTTCGTGCCGCTGGACGGCTCGTTTATCTTCACGACCTTCGCCGTCCCCGGGCGGGAGGCGTCGCGGCCGCAGCGGCTGGCGTCGATCGCCGGCGAACTCGGCGCGTGGGGCCGCGCGATCACCGACCCGGTCGAAGCGTTCGCTATCGCGCGGCGCAACGCCGAAGCGGACGACATCATCGTCGTCACCGGCTCCACGTTCGTCGTAGCGACGCTGCGCGGCTGGTGGATGGCGAACGTGGCCAGCAATGTCTGAGCGCGCGAAGGCCGGCACGCGCGGCGCATTGCGCGTGCGCGACCGCGTCCTCCCGTGGGGCGTGAGGACGTACCTGATGGGGATCGTCAACGTCTCGCCCGACTCGTTTTCGGGCGACGGCATCCCCGAGGCGGGCGCCGCGGCCCAGCGCGCGCTCGCCCACATCGGGCACGGCGCCGATCTCATCGACGTCGGCGCCGAATCGACCCGTCCCGGCCACCACCCGATCGATGCGAAGACGGAACGCGCGCGGCTGATCCCGGCGGTGCGCGCGATTCGCGCGGCCGCACCCGACGCGATCCTCTCGGTCGACACGTTCAAATCCGCGCTCTTCGGCGAAGCGCGCGCGGCCGGCGGCGATCTGCTGAACTCGATTTGGGGTGCGCCGGCGGACTTGATCGCCGCCGCCGTCGAAGCGGGCACGCCGATCGTCGTCATGCACAACAAAGCGGTCGCGCTCTACGAACGGGACGTCGTCGACGAAGTGCTGGCGTTTCTCGCCGATGCCGCCGCGCGCTGCGTGCGCGCCGGGATCCCGGCCGAACACGTCATTCTCGATCCGGGCATCGGCTTCGGCAAACTTCCGGAGCACAGCATCGCGCTGCTGGGCGCGCTCGACCGGCTCGTGGCGCTCGGCTTCCCGACGCTGGTCGGTACCTCGCGCAAGACGACGATCGGCAAGCTGACCGGCCGCGCCGTCGGCGCCCGCGAGTTCGGCACCGCCGCGACGGTCGCGCTCGCCGTCGCGGCCGGCATCGACATGGTCCGCGTGCACGACGTCGACGAACAAGGCGACGTCGTGCGCGTCGCCGACGCGATCGTTCGCGGCTGGCGCCCTGCCGGCTGGGTCGACCGCCTGCCGTGAGGGCGCCTTCCGACACGATCGAATTGCGCGGAATCCGCGCCTGGGGTCACCACGGCGCCGACCCCCGCGAGCAGGACGTCGCGCAGCCCTTCGAGATCGACCTCGCGCTCGAGGTCGATCTGCAGGCCGCGCGCGCCAGCGACGCGCTCGCCGACACGGTGAACTACGCCGAACTGCACGCGAGCGTCGTGCGCACCGTCGCGCGCGAGCGCTGCGCGCTGCTCGAGCGGCTCGGCGAGCTGATCCTCGACGCCGTGATGACCGACCCGCGCATCGCGCGCGCCCGCGTCGCGCTCGCGAAGCCGCGCCTGCTCGCCGGCGCGACGCCCGTGGTCACGCTGCACCGGGCGCGGTGAGCGCCGTGCCGCGCGCCGCGATCGGGATCGGCTCGAACGTCGGCGACGCGGCCGCCGCGGTGCGTCGCGCGTTCGTCCGATTGGCCGAACTCGGCACCGTGTGCGCGCGCTCCCCGCTCTACCGCAGCGTGCCGTGGGGCGTCAAGGAGCAGGACCCGTTCGTCAACGCCGCCGCACTGCTCGACACCGAGCTCGCCCCGCGCGAACTGCTCGGCGCCCTCAAGCGCATCGAGGGTGAAGAAGGCCGCGTCGCGACCTACCGTTGGGGGCCGCGCGTCCTCGATCTCGACATCCTCACCTACGGCGACGAGCGCATCGACGAACCCGACCTTATCGTTCCGCATCCCCGTCTGCACGAACGCGCGTTCGCGCTCGTGCCGCTGGCCGACATCGACGCGCGTTTTGCCGCGCAGCGTGACGCGCTGCCGCCCGGAGAGCGAGCCGGCGTCGTCGAAGACGCACTGCGATGAGACGACTGGCGGCCGCCTCGCTCGCTTGCGCCCTGGCGGCCTACCCGGCCGCCGCACGAGCCGATCTGTTTTCGTCCGTGTCGTACGGCGTGCACGCCAGTACCATCGGCGACGGCATCACGCTGGAGAAGCCGCTCCTCTACGACTTCAGCGTCCGCATCGAGACGGGCAACACAAGCATCTCCCAACAGTTCACGTACGACGGCAACCCGTACACGTCGACGACCAAGTACAACAACTTCGCCCTCATCGGCGACTACCGCCCGGGCGGCAGCCGCTACCGCATCAGCGGAGGCCTCGTCTTCGGCAACGACAGCATCGTCAACACCGCCCGCAACGAGAGCGCGCTCATCCGCATCGGCAGCAACTTCTACCCCACGGCCCAAACCGGCACGGTCACGACCCGCGTCAGTTTCCCCCACCCCTCCATCTACCTCGGCGCCGGCACCGGCACGGGCCTCATCCGAGGCTTCGCCCTCGCCTTCGACGCCGGCATCCTCATCCGCAACGGAACCGCCTCATCATCGGCCACCGGCACCCTGGCAAACAACCCCGCCTTCCAAACCGACCTCACGCGCCTGCAATCCGAACTGCGCACCCATCTTGTGGTGCCGGTCGTCAGCGTCGGCCTCACCTACCGTCCCTAGGTCGCTGCGTGGCGGCTCGGCGGG